>JAPOOQ010000645.1 GCA_026713345.1 Gemmatimonadota bacterium
ATAGGTATCGAGGTCCGCCACGCTGATCGGCTCCGGAAGGTCGCGAAGATGCTCGAAGAGCCGAGGTCCGTCGGACCACTCCAGCATCTTCGCACGGTCCTCCGGTGAAAAACCGGAGGTGACCAGGTCCTGGACCGATCCCTGTTCATCGATCGTGGTGATCACCGCCGAACCGGCGCCGGTCAGTTCGCACGCGCTGTCGACGACCTCCTGAAGCACGGTGGCCAGGTCGAGGCTCTGGCTGATGCGCAGTGTCGCCGCGCTCAGCCGGGAAATGCGGTCGTCGGACGCCAGTTTCAAGGTTCACTCCCGGACAAAGGGTCGAGCAAAGTCTGCGAGGGCGCTGCCAAACTGCGAATATGGAAAGATAGCAGGATCGTGTGTGCAAATCACGATCACACCACGATTTCGTACCTCATTTACCACGATTTTCTCACAAATGGATCGAACCGGTGCTTGCGCCAACGCCGGAGGTTCCCGTTCAGCGCAACAGCGTCAGCAGACTCCGCGGATCGACGCTCGTCCTTCCGTAGCGGACCACCCAGTGCAGGTGGGGCCCGGTGACGCGGCCGGTCGCGCCCACCCGGCCGATCGGCGTCCCGGCGGTGACCCACTCGCCCTCGGCCACCAGCTGCTCGCTGAGGTGCGAATAGCTGCTCAGCAGGCCGCCGCCGTGGTTCAGGTACACGATGTTGCCCGCGAGCAGGAAGCCGTCGACCAGCGCGACGATCCCGTCGGCCGCCGCGACGACCGTGTCGCCGCGGGCACCGGCGAGGTCCAGCCCCATGTGGCGGCTCGAGATCTGGCCGTTGAACTCGCGTCCGGTGCCGAATTCGCTGGTGACGCGGGAGTCGCGCGGCATGACCACGCTGGAGGTCCAGATGCGGGGGGTTACGCGGGCGTCGCGGGACACCTGCGCGGCCCTCTCGCGTTCGCGCTGCAGCCGCGCCTGGTCCTCCTCGTTCGGCGGCGACCCGAAACGCGGCGTCACCGTGAGACGCTCGTGGTCGTACTCGCCGGCCACGATCGGGATCCGCAGCGAGTCCGTCTGCGTGCGGCCGTCGGCGTAGGTGGCCCGCACCCACGCGTCGATCGTGTCGGTGGCGCCGATGGGGACGGGGGCGAGGCTCTCGAAGACGGGGTTGGGGGCCACCGACGAGTCCGTAGACGCTGCCAGCACGAAGTGAAGTTCCTCGCCGCCTGCTTCGCCCTCGGCTGACGTCATCCCCGCGCCCGGCGGGACGGGAACCCGGATCAGGAAGAGGTGGCCCTGGACGGGCTCGGCGGGCACCCAAACGACTTCGAGGGGTGGGAGTTCGGGGGGTGGACGTTCCCGGGGCGAACGTAGCCGGGCGACGGCGATCACGGCGAAAGCGATGGCGACGGCGATAGCGAACGGGGCTACGGCCCTCAGGGGCGCCATTCGGTTCCGTGTCTTGGGGCGGGTCACTGGATTTGGATTCCGAGTCTCGCCGGTGCCGGTTGCATGGGGTATTAATCCATGATGATGAGGCCACTTGCGGGGAGGTGCAACCTGGACCCTTCCCCGAGCGAAGGACGACCGGAATCGCAACCCCGCGGGAACTCCTGACGGAGCCGAATCTCGCCGTCTCGGTACAGGTTCTCCAGGAGTTGCAGGAGGTCCGCGGACCGGCATCCCCTCTTTTGGGGATGGCGGCAGTTCTTCCAGCGAGTGAGCTTCTACTGCTACCGCGCCGCGTTTGATCGGAGGGAGGCGACATATGGCCAGAGGCGAGAAGTTCGAGCGCGTCCTGGCGGACCTCTACAAGGCGGCGCTTGGGGATGTCCGGTGGGTCTCGGTCGCAGCCTCGATCCACGATTTGATCGGCACGAACGGCCATAGTCTGACGTACGCGGAACCAGGTCCAGGGGGTGAGCCGCGGATTCGCTTTTCTCGCTTCTTCGTGGGTGCGGAACATCGGGACGATCTGCAACAACTGTACTATCGCGATTACTTCTGGCGGGATGAGGCCATTCCGCGACTCGACGGACTCGGCGACGGCGAAATGGTCCGGAAGTCGCATCTCTACACCGACCAGGAGAAGAAGACATCGGCAGCCTACAATGAGTTCCGGGTCAGCCTGGAGACGCAACACGGATTCTTCATGGGGCTCGACGGGCTGGATGGGCGGGGGATCGTCCTGTCCTTCGGCAATTCCACTGAACGCACTGGCTGGGGGCACGATCAGATACAGGCCATAAGAACTCTCGCGCCTCACATGCGGCAGTTTGCGCGCGTCCGGCGTGTGATGGCCGATGCCGAGGCGTTGAGCGCGTCGCTGGGCGGACTGCTCGAGACGCGGCAGTTGGGCATAATCCAACTCGACCGCTGCGGTCGCATCCTGGAGGCTAACGACCGCGCCCTGGACATCCTGTTGAAGCGCGATGGGGTCTGTGACCGGGGGGGCGTTCTGGTCGCCGGGCACCGAGAGGAGAACCGGGAGCTGCAGCGATTGCTGGCGCACGCGCTGCCCGGGTCCGGCGTTCAGGGCACCGGGGGCTCGTTGAAGATCACATGCAGGAACGCGCCCGGGCCGCTGGTGCTGGAAGTGCATCCCGTGCGGGGAATGGGTGCGGACCATCGTGCGTCGCAGTTGGCGGCACTGGTGCTTGTCGTCGACCCTGCAGCCCGGCCCGTGGTAGATCCCGATCTGGTTGCCAGGGTGCTGGGGTTGACGCCCGCGGAGAGCCTTGTGGCGGTGGCGTTGGCGACCGGCCAGACGGTAGCTGGCATTGCGGACGCGCAGGGCTGCGCCGAGAGCACCGTGCGGAGCCACGTGAAGCGCGTCTACCGCAAGCTGGGGATTAGCAAGCAGACCGAACTCGTGCGGAGGATTCTGTCACTGGAAGGACTGCGCAGTTCCTTCCGCTAACGGGGGATACCGCGAGGCAATCGCGGGTGCCGACCTGGGGTGCCCGGGCCACTCCCCAAAATAGGGGACGCGGTTCAGGTTTCCTCGCCCACATATTGGTTCTACCGCGGCACGGGCTCATGGTTGGAAGCGCCACCCGATACCCGGGAGCGTTGTTTGCCGTGCTCACATTTTGCGATCGGCGCTTCAACGTCGATTCCCAGGAGGAACGCATGACCAGAAAACCCCTCGAAACGGTTGCCCTCGCACTGTTCACGATCACGCTCGCGCTGCCGTGGTCCGACGCTGCAGCGGCCCAGACCAATCTCACTGTGGCCGGCGGCCTGAACCGGGCGACGGTCACAGCGGAAACGGAGGGCTTGTCGTTGACTCCGGAATCGGTCAACCGGCTGGCGATCGGGGCCAGCGTCGAAGTCCCGATGTCGGAGAGGTTCGGACTTCACCTCGGTGCCGGCTATTCCCAGAAGGGCTTCGCTCTTGATGCTCTCGGGGCGAGTGTCACTACGGAAATCGACTATCTCGAGATCACTGCGCTGGCGGGTGTACCATTCTCCATCAGCGAAAGCGCCTCGGTGCATCTGCTGGCCGGCCCCGCTCTGGCCTTCAAGGTGTCTTGTGGGGTGTCTGCCAGTTTCCTGGGTGAGGAGATCGACGAAGACTGTGGCGACGACGGCCCGAAGGCCATGGACCTTGGCCTGGTCAGCGGCGTCCGCCTCGAGTACGGGCTATCCGAAAAGATGGGGATTTCCGTAGGTACCCTGTACAACCTCGGGCTTCTGAACATGGATGGCTCGGATAGCGGCGAAACCCTCAAGAGCCGGGTGATAAGCTTGCAGGCCGGAATTGTCTATTCAATTGGCTGAGTTGAGCGTAGCGACCGATATGTCTTCGTCCGCAGGGAGTTCCCGTCCGGGATCGCGTCGGATGCGGGTACGAATCGCGCTTGCGGTTGCGCTTGGGCTATGGGCATGCTACGGCGACCTGCACTGTTACGCCAGTGAACCGACGCCAACGATCACGATCAACGGCAGGTGGAACGGGGTTGCGACGGTCGGAATCGTGCCGGAGGTCTGGAGGTTCGATCTGACGGAATCCACCGGGGGGCTCGTCACGGGCACCGTCACCATGCAGGCCTCGCAGCAGACCTGGTCGGGCACGGTCAACGGGCGGCACTCATTCCCGCAAGTGACACTCGATCTCGATTTCACCGGCGATGGCGGGATGGAAGCGGGAGTCTATAACGGTCACCTGGAACCGACGGAGGATGATTCCCATACCATCCGTGGCGAGCTTGAGCTTGGCGACGATCCCGTTCGCACGCTGAACCTGGTCCGAGGGCCTTAGCCAATGCTCCCTTGGGCCCCGTGAGAGATAGGAGGCGAACCGGGGGTCGTTCGACGTTTACCACAGGGTGTCGGAACACCTCCTGGTTAGTGGCTGCGCTCCTCGGGGCATGGTTCCTCGCTTGTGACGATGGCGGCGGAACGGTCACTCCAGACCCACCAGAGACGCCCAACCGGGCCCCGGAGGCCGTGGGCTCCGTCCCTGACCGGCAGCTGACGGAAGGGGACACGGCCGCGCTTGATGTGTCGTCGTATTTCAGAGACCCGGACGGGAATGCACTGAGCTACGCCGCGGCCAGTTCGGATGCCGGGGTGGCGTCGGCGTCGGTATCCGGGTCGACCGTTTCGATCGTTGCACGCGCTCCCGGAACGGCCACGCTGACGATCACGGCCCGCGACCCGGGCGGCCTCAGCGCCGCGCAAGCGTTCGGGGTGACGGTTGATCCGGCGAACCAGGCGCCTCGGTCGGTCGGTTCCATCGCAGGCCGGGAAATGGGTGTCGGGCAATATGCGGCGATCGATGTCTCCTCGTTTTTCACGGATCCGGATGGCGACTCGCTGGTTTACGCCGCCGAGAGTTTGGACGCCGCGGTGGGATTGGCGTCGGTTGCGGGAGAGATCATCGTCGTCAGTGGAGTGGCTCCGGGCTCGGTTACGGTGACCGTGACGGCGCGCGATCCTGCGGGGCTCGAGGCGACGCAGACGGTGGGAGCGGCCGTCGAGGAGGGGGGGAACCGCACACCGCAGGTCAGTCGGGTGATCCCCGCTCAGACATCCCATGTGGCGGTGGCGACAGAGGTGGACCTGTCATCCTACTTCTGGGATCTGGACGGGGACGCACTCACCTTTTCGGCCAAACTGGCGGACGGGGACGCTGCCCGAATCTCGGTGGCGGGGGGCGAGCTGACCATCTCGGGTGTGGTGCTGGGAGCCGTCACCATCCGGGTAACCTCGACGGATCCGGGCAATCTCACGTCGATGCAGGAGTTCTCGGCGATGGTGTCGCCGGCTCCTCCGGTGACGGTCGGGACGATTCCGCGCGACACGCTGGAGTTGGGCGATACGGCGACCGTGGACCTCTCCGATTATTTCAACGACCCCGCGGGGGACTCGCTGACCTACGCAGCCACCGCATTCTTCGAGCGAATCGCCGGGGTCTCGGTGTCCGGGAGCGTGATGAGCGTCAGGGGACTGGCCGAAGGGAACACTTCGATCACCGCGACGGCGACCGATCCCGGCGGCCTCAAGGCGACGCAGCGGACTCGGGTCACGGTTGTCCTTCCCAACGAGGCCCCGGTCGCGAAAGGAACGATTCCGGATCAGACGGTCGCCGCGGGCAGGATGCGAAGCGTCTACCTTCGATCCTACTTCGATGACCGCGACCGGTTGACGTACACGGCGGAGACATCGGACGCGAACGTCGCCACGGCTTCGGTGACGGGCACCCGCGTGGAGGTCACGGGGGTCGCCCGCGGCGGCGCGACGGTGACGGTGACGGCGACGGATCCCGGCGGCCGCACTGCCACCCAGGGCTTCTCCGTGACCGTACCGAACAACGCCCCGGAGCCGGTGGGCACCATTCCGCGCGACACCGTGGACGTCGCAGCTACGATCACCGTGGACCTCGCGGACTATTTCGAGGATCCGGACGGTGACGCGCTGACCTTCTCGGCCGACCCCTTTTTCGACGATGTCGTGACGGCGACCGTGTCGGGCAGCGTTCTGACCGTCGAGGGTGTGAGGGGTGGGTGGTCGACCTCCGTGACGATCACGGCGCGGGATCCGGAGGGGCTCGAAGCGACGCAAAGGCCGCGGTACACGGTTGTGCAGCCGAACCGGCCGCCGGTGTCGACGGGCCAGATCTCCGACGGAACGGTGGCCTCGGGGCGGACCCTGCGCGTGTACATGTTCTCCCATTTCGACGACCCGGATCGCGACCGGCTGACGTACAGCGCGGTTTCGTCGGACGAGGGGGTCGCGACGGTGACTGCGTCGAGCAGCAGGCTGGAGGTTTTGGGGGTCGCCCGGGGGACTACGCAGATCTCGGTGACGGCCCGCGATCGCGGAGGCCTTGAAGCCCGGCAGTCCTTCGGAGTCACGGTCCCCAACGCCGCCCCGGAGGCTGTGGGCGACATCCCGAGAGACTCCGTGAACGTCGGAGAGACCACGGCCGCGGTCGACCTGTCGCGGTACTTCGAGGACCCGGACGGGGATGCCCTGAGCTATTCGGCGGACCCCTTCTTCGATCGCGTGGCCATCACCGTGTCGGGCAGCCTGATGACGATGACGGGATTGGAGGAGGGGCGCACGTCGGTGACGGTCACGGCCCGCGATCCCGAGGGCCTGGAGGACTCGGAACGAACCTACGTGACGGTCATTCAGCCGAACCGGGCACCGGAGGTAAAGAGCGCCATCCCCGACCAGGAGGTCGACCTGGGCGATACCGACCGGTTGTCGATGTTCTTCTACTTCGACGACCCGGACCGGGATAACCTCACCTATCTGGTGGAAACAACGGATCCGCAGGTGGTCGGCGTCTCCGCATCGGGTCGGTCGGTGGAGATCACGGGCGTGGCCAAGGGGACCGCACGCGTCACGATCGTGGCGCGCGACTCCGACGGGCTCGAGGCACGCCAGTCCTTCGGCGTGACGGTGCCCAACAGTGCGCCGGAAGATGTGGGCGAGATTCCCGACGATACCATCAACGTCGGGGAAACGTTTGCCGTGGATCTGTTCCCCTATTTCACGGACCCCGACGGGGACCCGTTGACGTACACGGTTGACGTGTTCTTCGACCGTCGTGCCAAGGCAACGATAACCGGAAGCGTGATGACGGTCGAGGGACTGGAGGATGGGCGCACGTCGCTCACGATCACGGCGCGCGATCCGGAGGGCGGGGAAGCCGATCAGCGCATGACCGTCAGGGTCATACAGCCGAATCGGGCGCCCGTAGTGACGCACCAGATCGACGACCTGAACCTGGAACCGGGCAGGTCCTGGTTCATCCTCGTGTTCGGCCACTTCTCGGACCCGGACCGGGATCGCCTGACCTACGCCACCACGAGTTCCAATACGAGCGTGGCCACGGTCAGCGTGTCGGGCAGCAGGGTCGACGTCACGGGGGTCGCCGCGGGTTCGGCGATCATCACGGTGAGCGCAACCGATCCGGACGGCCTCAGCGCCCAGCAGCAGTTTGGCGTCACGGTGGAGCAGGACAACCGGGGCCCGAGGGCGGTGGGCACCATTGCGGAGCAAACCATCGACCCCGGCGACGCGGTCACGGTGGACGTCTCATCCAGTTTCCGCGACCCGGACGGTGACGCGCTGACCTATGGCGCCGGCACATCGAATGCGTCCGTTGCCACGGCATCCATGTCGGGCAGCCAGGTGACCATCACCGGCAGGAGCAGGGGGCGGGCCACGATCACGGTGACCGCGCGCGACCCCGAAGGCCTGCAGGCCCGCCAGAGGATCCGGGTGAATGTCGCCAGCCGGGCACCGCAGGGCAGGGCGATTCCCCGGCAGGTCATCGCGTCGGGAGAGACCGCGGAGGTGGATCTGTCTTCGTACTTTACGGATCCGGATAACGACCGGCTGTCGTACGCCGGTTCGTCAAACGACAGAAATGTGGCAACGGCGAGCGTGGTGGGCGACAAATTGACGATCCGGTCGGCCGGAGCCGGCTCCACGGCCGTCACGGTTACGGCCACCGACCCGGATCGTCTTACGGCGACGCAGAGTGTAGCGGTCACGGTGCAGGCGCGCGCGAACCGCCAGCCAACGGCGCGATCGATACCGGGGCAGGCGCTGACCGCGGGCGCTGCCGTCGATCTCGATCTGTCGTCCTATTTCTCGGACCCCGACAGCGACGCGCTCACGTACGGGGGATCGTCGGACGACACCGGCGTGGCGACGGCGGGCGTGATCGGCAACACGCTCACGATTCGCGGGGTCGCCGCAGGTTCCACGACCATCACGGCGACCGCTGAGGATCCGGGTGGTCTGGGAGCCTCCCGGGACATCACCGTATCGGTTGCCGGACCCGACAACCGGCCCCCCACGGCAACGGGCACGATCACCGACCAAACTGTGGATTCCGATCAGTCGGCCACCGTCAGGTTGTCCTCCTACTTCGACGACCCCGACGGTGACGCCCTCACCTACACGGCTGCGGTGTCGCCGACCCGGGTCGCCGACGCCACCGTCTCGGGGAGCACGGTGACGGTTACGGGCCAGGCCAGCGGCACCGCCACCGTGACGATCACCGCCCGCGACCCGGGCGGGCTCGAGGCCACGCAGGAATTCGGCGTCACGGTGAGCAACAGCGCGCCACAGGAGGTGGGCACGGTCCCGGCCACCACTGTCGCGGTCAATGCGACGGCCACCATCGACGCGGGTTCCCATTTCCGCGACCGGGACGGTGACCAACTGTCCTACTCCGCGGAGACCTCGAACGCCGGCGTGGCCACGGTCTCGGCGTCGGGCAGCACGGTAAGGATCTCGGGAGTGGCCGTGGGTACAGCGTCGGTGACGATTACCGCCCGTGATCCCGGAGGCCTCGAGGCCCGGCAACAGGCAAGCGTGACGGTTCGGGCGACCAACCGGGCGCCGGCAGCGCAGGGTGCGATCCCGCAGCAAACCCTGGAAGCGGGCGCATCGAACGACGTGAACGTCGCTTCCTTCTTCAGCGACCCGGACGACGACCCCCTCGACCACGCGGTGCAGACATCGAACGCGGCGGTGGCAACCGCCACGGTGTCCGGCAGCGTGGTCACGCTCTCCGGCATCGGCGTCGGTTCAGCGACCATCACCGTAACGGCCTCCGACCCGAGCAATGAAGCCGCTACCCAGGAGATCCGCGTCACTGTCGAACAGGGCAACCGGCCGCCCCAACGCGAGGGCACGGTACCCGCCCAGAGCGTCGATGCCGGCGAGGCCGTCACGGTCGATGCCGCTTCGTACTTCAGCGATCCGGATGGGGACCAGCTGTCCTACACCGCCACGAGTTCGAACACGGCGGTCGCCACGGCATCCCGACAGGGCAGCAGCGTCAGGATCAACGGGCAGGCCCCGGGAACGGCGACCATCACCGTCACCGCGAGCGATACCAACGGCGCGTCGGCCACACAGGATATCGCCGTGACCGTGACCGGTCAGCAGGACAACCGCCCACCGGAGACGACAGCCGAAATCCCGGTCCACTTCCTGGAAGCCGGCGAATCCGTCCCCATCGATCTGTCCTCCTACTTCAGCGACCCCGACGCCGACGCCCTCACCTATTCGACCGCGTTTTCCACGGCCGGCGTAGCCCGTGCGTCGACACAGGGTGACGAAATGACCCTCACCGGCACGGCGCGCGGGACCACGACTGCGACTGTAACTGCGACCGACCCGAGTGGGCTCGCGGTGGAACTGTTCTTCACGGTTGCCGTCGCAACTGCCGACATCGGGTCCTTCGATCTCGACCTGATCTCCATCACGCCGATGTCCGAGTCCCACGCGGCGGCGTTCCGGGACGCCGCCGAGAAATGGATGGCGGTTCTCGCGGACACCGAACTTCCCGACATGCCGGTCCTGGCCGGCATACCCACGGGATGCTGGGATCTCACCTCGGACCGGGAAGTCGACACCGTCGATGACCTGCTTCTGGTGGTGTCGGTCAGGCCTATCGACGGCTCCGGCGGGACTCTGGCCAGCGCGGGGTCCTGCCGGTCGCGCGACGATTCGTTGCTGCCGTGGATGGGCATCATCCAGTTCGACGAAGCCGACCTGGACTGGATTGCCGAGGATGGGGGAGCCGAGGAAGTCGTTCGCCACGAAATGGCTCACGCGCTGGGGTTCAGCCGCTACTTCTTTTCGCGGTTCGATCTGCTCGAAAACCCGACTCTGACGTGGCTGCTCTTCGGCTGGGCGCACAGTCCGGGCAAGGACGCGCATTTCACGGGCAGCCTGGCTTTGGCAGCCTTCAACGAAGCCGGCGGCACGAGTTACACGGATGGCGGCAAGGTGCCGCTGGAGAATTGCCGGGGCACGGGATCGGGCGATTCCCACTGGAGGGAGTTGTACTGGAGTGCTGGACTGTACGACGACGGCTGCCGGAACGGAGAGGTGTTGCTCGGTGGGGAACTCATGTCGCCTGTTTACAACAGAGGCCAGGAAAGCCCGTTGAGCAGGATCACGCTCCAGGCGTTTGCCGACATGGGCTACACGGTGGATCTCGACGAGGCCGAGACCTACAGTCTGCCGACAGCGGGACAGATGGTCCGATTCGATCCCAGGCGGATGATCCTGTACGGGGACGACGTCGCAAAGGGTCCGGTCACCGTCCATGATCGTGCCGGGCGCCCGGTGCGGATAATTCCGAACTGAGGGGGAATTTCATGGTGGCTCGACAAGGTGTTTTGGCCCTGTTCACGTTGGCCCTTTTCACGTTGACCCTGCTTGCGGTTGCGCCTCCGCTGCAGGCTCAAAGCGTGGGAGACCGCCTTCGCGTTTCCGCCATGGATTCGACCCATGTCGGCTCGGTGAACGCCGTGAGCGACGTGGGTTTCGAACTCATGCAAGGCGACTTCCTCCGATCCTTCACGTACGCCGCAATCGACCAACTGGAGCGGAGTGTCGGCACCAGACGTCTGTGGAAGGAAGGATTCGTTACCGGACTCACGGTCCCACTGTACATCGGTGGAGCGGTGATAGTTGGGTGCTTCAGCGGGCTCGGTGGAGGGGACACAGGCTACGTGGCGATCATATGCTTCCTCTTGATAGCTCCGGTAGTCGCCGTCGCGATACCCGCGGCTGCGATTGGAGCCGTCGTGGGCGCCGGCATCGGGGCATTTATGCAGCGTGATGTCTGGGCGCCCGTTCCGATTGACGGCGCGACGGGCTTCGGTTCCGTTGCCGCACCGCGGTTCGGTCCCGAAAGGCGGGTTGGCCTGGAGATGGGGGTCAGGTTCCGGATCTGGTAAGCGCGTGATCACCGCCCCGGCTCCGGTCAGAACCGCAGCTTGAGCTTGACCCTAAAGCGTGACCGAGTGAATCCGCTTCAGCGGCAGCGCGGTGATCCCGTCCCCCAGTGAATACTCCAGATCGCCCGGGTAGACGACCCAGAGGTGCTCCAGCCCGAGGTCTTCCTTCACGATGTGCATGGACTTTGTGGTGCGGGGAGCGTCGCTGCACTTGAACTCGAAGCCCCAACGGCGGCCGCCGCTCAGCAGCATGAGGTCCAGCTCGGCGCCCCGCTGGGTGCGGTAGAAGTACGCGTCGCCGTTGCCGTGGGCGATCAGCGTCTGCTCCAGCGCGAATCCTTCCCAGCTGGCGCCGTAGACCGGATGCATGGCGAGTTGGACCGAATCGTCGAGGCCGAGGAGCGAATGCAGGATGCCGCTGTCGCGCAGATAGACTTTGGGGGACTTTACCAGGCGCTTGCCCAGGTTCTCGAACCAGGGGGGCAGAACCCGGATCATGAAGGCGCCGGCCAGAAGGTCGCGATAGCGGTTGACCGCTCCGGCCCGAACATCCAGGGAGCGGGCGAGTTCGGCGGCGTTCCACTGCTGTCCATGGCGGTGCGCCAGCATGCGCAGGAATCGGCCAAGTGCCGCCGGCGAAACCCTCGAACCCAGCCCCGGAATGTCCCGCTCCAGGAAGGTCCGGGTGAAGGCCTGCATCCAGCGTTTCCACGCCGCAGCGTCGCGCGCGAGGAATGCTCGCGGAAACCCTCCCCTCATCCAGAGAAGGTCCTGGTGCCGGGGGCCGACCTCGCCGAGGGAGAAGCCGCCCACATCGACGAAGAGAATCCTGCCCGCGAGCGTCTCCGAGACTCCGCGAATCAGGTCCCACGAAGCGCTGCCGAGGAGGAGGAATACGCAGTTCCGTCCCCGATCGTCGCAGATCGGACGAAGGGTCTCGAACAGCTTCGGCATACGCTGGATCTCGTCGATTACAACCAGACCCTCACTCCGTCCAAGCAGCCTCTCGGGCGTTGCCGTCAGCGCTTCGCGCGCGGCCGCCACCTCCAGGTCATAGACGGCGCTGGGTCCGTTCCAGGTGGAGACGACCTGCTCGGAAAGTGTCGTCTTGCCGACCTGGCGGGCGCCAAGCAGAGCAACGGCCGGAGCCTCGGACAGGCCTCGGGCAGTATCGAAGAGCAAGCGGGCGCGGGGAATGTATTGTTGCATATCAATTGTCTAAGGAGTGATATTCAACAATAATGATCTTCGAGGTGAGGTCAAGTCACCGCCAGGGCGATTGCGAAACGGTTGGCCCGCTACCAGATGCGACGCACGCCAAAGCCGTCAAAGAGCGACTCGATCGACACGAGAGTCAGGTCGTGTGCAAGTGCTTGTGCGATCAGCATGCGATCGAACGGGTCCTTGTGCGGGCCCGGGAGTCTCCCTGCGCGCTCCGCGTGCGAGACGGTGATTGCCAGCGGCTGGAAGCCGTGGTTCTCGACGGTTGCCATGACGTTGCCGGCGACTTCATCGGCGCCCGGGAGCTTGCCGAGCCGGTGTTTGGTAGTGATTTCCCAAGCGGACGCCGCGCTCACCAGGACGGTGTTGTCCGGGTTGCCGATCGCGTCGCGCGCGGCCCTGGACAATCTCTCGTTGCCGGCCAGCCACCAAAGGAACGCGTGTGTGTCGATCAGCAGCTGCACCCCGCTCACTCCTCCCAGGCGGCCAGCTCGGATTCCGGCAGCGGATCGAAGAAGCTGTCGTCCACCGTGAGGCGACCCCTCAGGGCTCCGAAACGGCGAACGGGACGAGCGGCCCGGTGTGCGACGAGGCGCGCGACGGGCTTCCCGCTCCGGGCGATCACGATCTCCTCGCCCGCTTCCACCCTGACGAGGAGTCGCGAAAGGTGGGTCTTGGCTTCGTGAACGTTGACGGTCGACATCGGGATCGTCCTCTTCGCGTGATTAGTCAGAAATATGACTAACTGACAATCCGGCTGAGGTCAAGTTACCGCCCCAGCTCCGGAAACCCCTCCGGCGGCCACCGATGCCCGGTCCCCTGTTCATAGGCGTACGCCAGCCGGAACAGCAGCCCCTCCGCGTACGGCCGCGCCAGGATCTGGAGCCCCGCGGGATGCACGCCTTCGGTATACCCCATCGGGACGGTGATCGCGGGCATGCCGGTGGCCGGCGCCACCCGCTGCGAGTTGTCGCCGCTGTACTCCGCGTTGGCGCGGTCGATGTGGGCGGGCGGGCTGAGCCAGGTCGGGTAGACGAGGGCGTCGAGTTCGGCTTCGTCCATGGCTGCGACCAGGTCGGCGAGGAAACCCTGGCGCTCCGCGTTGTCGGCGTAGTCGGGGCAGGGGGGATCCCACTCGGCGGGCGGCACGTCGAGCGGCGCGTTCTCCGCATTGCGCAGCGAGCGCTCCGCGTCGGCCCCGTAATCGCCCGTCTCCAGCACGGCGACCACATCGGTGATCGGCGCGCGGGCCCCCAGCGACCGCAGGTACATGTGCATGTCGTAGCGGAAGCGGCGGCAGTACATGTTCGGGCGGCGCGACTGCGCGCTCAGGTCGAAGTCGAAGGGATCGACGATCTCGGCGCCCAGCCCGGCCATCTCCTCCACCGCATTCGCGAAGACCGCGAGCACCGCCGAGTCGGCGTCTTCGGTGTCGACCAGCGCGCGGAACACGCCGATGCGCGCACCCTCCAGCCCGTCCGCGTCCAGGAAGCGCGTGTAGTCGACCTCGCGGTGCTCGCGCCCGGCCTCGGTGTAGGGATCGGCGGGGTCGTAGCCGGCCACGATGGTGAAGACCCGCGTCACATCCTCGACGGTGCGCCCCATCGGCCCCGCGATGTCGCGGTCGAAGGAGAGGGGGATGACGCCGTCGCGGCTGGTCAGCCCGATCGTCGAGCGGATTCCCACCAGCGCGAGGCGCGACGACGGCCCGCGGATGGAGTTGCCGGTGTCGCTGCCGAGCCCGATGAGTCCGAAGGCGGCCGCGACCCCCGACGCCGTGCCCCCGCTGGAGCCGGCCGGCACCCGGTCGAGCGCGTAGGCGTTGCGGGTGGTGTCGAACGACGAACTGACCGATTGGCGCGGGCTGAAGGCCCATTCCGCCATGTTCGTCTTGGCGACCACGATCGCGCCCGCCTCGCGGATGCGGCGCACCATGAACGCGTCGTCCGGCGGAACGCTGTACCGGAGCGCGACCGAGCCCCCGGTGGTGATCATGTCGTGAGTGTCGAAGTTGTCCTTGACGAGCATGGGGACGCAGAAGAGGGGGCCGGGGGTTTCGCCCGCGGCAAGGTCGGCGTCGAGCTCGTCGGCGCGGTCCAGCGCGGCCGGGTTGACGACGGTGATCGCGTTGATCAGGTGCTCGTAGGCGTCGATCCGGTCGAGGTGGGCCTGCACGACCATGCGGCAGGTGGTGCGGCCCGAGAGGAGGGCGTCGTGGATGTCCGCGATCGTGGCCTCGACGGCGAGGATGGGGCGGGGGGCGGGGGTGCAGGCGGTGGCGGCGAGGAGGAGGGCGGCGGCTGCAACGCAAGTCGTGGGTGCGCGGCGGCAGCGGGATGTAGTGTTCATGGCGTTGTCACAGGTCAGAACGCGGATTCGGATGCGGATTCGCCTGCCCAAGGTAGCGCCGCCGGCTGGGAGCGGGCCACGCAGGTGCCGTGCTACGCTCCGCCCTTCCGCAGCGGGATCGTCTGGGGCGCGCCGGTGTCGCTCCCGGGTCCCGGGTGAGGCACCACCCTGAGCGGCCATTCGTACACACCCTCCAGCGTCTCGCGCGACACGACCTCGGCTGGGGTGCCCCGGGCGTGTGCGCGGCCGCGGTCGAGGAGCAGGAGCCGGTCGGCGAAACGGGCCGCGAGGTTGAGGTCGTGGGTGATGACGAGCACCGCGAGCCCGTCGTCGCGGAGCTCGCGGAGCAGGTGGAAGAGCTCCATGCGGTAGCGGAGGTCGAGGCCGGCGGTGGGTTCGTCGAGGAGGAGGATGGGGGCCTCCTGGGCGAGGGCGCGGGCGATCCGGGCGCGTTGCCGCTCGCCTCCGGAGAGTTGGCCGATGTCGCGGTCGGCGAAGGCGGTGACGGCGCAGCGCTCGAGCGCGTGGTCCACCGCGGCGCGGTCACGGTTCCCGGAGCGCTCCCAGGGGCCGAGGTGCGGGTACCGCCCCATCCCCACCATTTCGCGCACCGTTACAGGGAAGGGTGAGGACTCCGACTGGGGCACGACCGCGATCGCGCGGGCCCGCTCCCGGTCGTCGAGGCCCGTCAGCGGCCGGTCGTCGAGGTCGACTTCGCCCTCCTGCGGGGCGAGCGCCCCGGTGAGGAGCCGGAGCAGCGTCGTCTTCCCGGCTCCGTTGGGCCCCACGACCGCGAGCAGCCGTCCCGGCGAGACCGAGACCGAAACCCCCCGCACGGCCTCCACCTCCGCACGCGGGTGCCGGACGGTGAGGCCCCGTCCCCGCAGCACGGGACGCTCCCCGCGCGGCGGCCCCCTCACCGCCGCCCCCCGCGCATCAGGAGCACCACGAAGAGCGGCACCCCGGCCACCGCCGTGACCACCCCGGTCGGCAGCTCGGCCGGCGCGATCACCAGCCGGGCCACCGTGTCCGCCAGAAGGAGAAACGCCGTCCCGGCCAGGAACGACGCGGGGAGGAGCAGGCGGTGGTCGTTCCCCCACGCGATCCGAACGGCGTGCGGCACGATCAGCCCGACGAAACCGATCACGCCGCTCGCCGCGACCGCCGCGCCCACCATCAGCGACGCGGCCAGGTAGGCGGTGAGCTTCACCCGCTGCACCGAGGCGCCCAGGTAGTGGGCGACCTCCTCGCCGCGTGAGAGCAGGTTGAAGGCGCGGGCCAGCGAGAGCACGGCCACCGAACCCGGCACGAGCAGCGCGGCCAGCAGCCCCGTCGAGCCCCACTCGGCCCCCGTCAGGTTCCCCATCATCCAGAAGATCGCCGACCGGAAGGACTCGATATCCGCGACCGAGAGCATCAGCAGGATGATCGCGTTGAAGAAGGCGCCGATGATGACGCCTGACAGGATCAGCACACGCGTGTCCATGCGGGCCGGAGAGGCGCGCCGCGCGACTTCGAGGACCATCATCATGGCGGCGATCGCCCCGGCGAAGGCGCCCACCGGGAGCATCCACGGAATCGCCACGCCGAGGCCGGTGACCAGCACCGCGACAGCCCCGACCGCGGCGCCCCCCGAAATGCCCAGCACGTAGGGCTCGGCCAGCGGGTTGCGCAGCAGCGCCTGAAACGTGCACCCGCTGATCCCGAGCGCGCCCCCCACGAGCGCGGCCAGGACGGCGCGCGGCAGCCGCAGCTGCAACAGGATGGTGCGCGCGGTGGGGTCGGCATCGCCGGACATGGCGCGCCAGAGGTCGCCCGGCCCCAGGCCGGAGGCGCCGAGCGAGACGCTCAGCACGAACGCGCCCAGGGCGGCCAGCGCGAGGAGGGCGAGGCGGAACGGAGTGCGGGTCAATTTTGTTTGGATGGGTCGCCGGCCTGCCGCGGGCTCGCCGCTGGAGGCAGGACATCGTCCCCGTGCAGGAAGCGGGCGAGGTGCGCCGCCGCCTCGGCCACCCGGGGTCCGGGACGGTTGAACAAGTCCCCGTCGACCAGGAGGTAGCGGCCGGTGCGGACCGCCTCCAGTTCCCGCCCGCCTGGCGCCCCCAGCCAGGGGACCGCCTCCGCACCGGCGGCGCGGCCGGGAATGACGAGAGCGTCCGGGTTCCGCTGGAGGACCGCCTCCACGGATACCAGCGGCCAGCCCCGCGACGCGTCCGCGAAGATGTTGCGCCCGCCCGCCAGCGAGACCACCTCGTCAATGAATGTCCCCGGGCCCGTCGTCTGCGGCGGGGCGTGCCAGACCGAGGAGTATACGGAGACCGGATCCCGGCCCCGGACCGCCGCCGCCACCCTGTCGAGCGCCCGGTCCAGCGAGTCGATGACGAGCGACGCGCGCTCCTCCAGCCCGAGCAGCCTGCCCAGCCGGCGCAGGTGGCTGCGCAGGTCGTCGATGGTCTGGACATCGGCCCGGTAGACCGGGATCCCGAGCGCGGCGGCCCGGTCCGCCACCTGCTCCGTCGCATCGTACCAGCTGATCACGAGGTCGGGCTCCAGGCGCGCGAGCGCTTCGAGGTTGGGGTTCATGCCGTCGCCGAGCGAAGGCAGGTGCGCGAACTCCGGCGCGCGGTCGAAGCGGGTCCGGGCGATGAGCACGCCGGGGTCGAGCGCGGCGACGGTTTCGGTAATCGACGGGATCACCGAGAAGACGCGGCGTGCCGGCGCGGGGAGCGCGACCGTGCGTCCCAGGTCGTCGGTGACGGTGACCGCGGGGCGCGCGGGGTCCTCGGCCGGTGCGCAAGCGGCAACGAAGGTCAGAAATGTAAAGAACAGTTTACATCTTGTAATGCGTACTTTACAGTACGGCTGCGTTGGCGGGTGGCTGCCGCGAGTAGCCAGGTGCTTCCTGTACACCGGTTTCCCTCCCTCGAAGGATGGTGCGTGAGGGCGAGGGGACCGCGTCTCCTGGCTCGAGGCGATGTCGCTCGCCTTCCCGGGGGGCTTGCACCCCAGTGGCAATCGAGCGGGTCATGCCGGATCCGCCTGGGGATCCGGGCCTCCTACAGTGGCGGGGCCGCGCCGGCTTAAGACCGGACTTCCGGTGGCCACCTCGCTGACGATGGGGGGACGATAGCGGGCCGATTGGCAGGGGGCAAGCGGAGGGTTGTCCTGGGCAGGGGCCGGTGAGGCTGGTGATCCGGAGCTTCCGGTAAGGTCAGCCCTCCCGCACCCGCGTGAGGAACTCCTCGGCGTTCTCGCATTCGACCACCGCGTCGGCGACACGCGCGATGTCTTCCTGTTCAGAGATCCGCTCCAGCACTGGCAGGAGCCGCTCGGCGGCGCCGGGACCGAATCTGCGGCTGACCATCCGGGTAACCAGTTCGCGCTCCCGCTGGATCGAGGCTTGCCGCTCACGCTCGATGCCTTCCTCGATGCCCTCCGCAATGCCCTTCTCGAGGCCCTTCTCGATGCCCTCCGCGATGCCCTTCTCAATGCCCTTCTGCAGCCACAGCTGGTCCCGCTCCTCGCCCCACTTCCGGGCCCGCTCGATCAAGGTCGTCATGGTTCCTTCCTCCTCATTCCTCAATTTGCGTTGCAACTCTCGGCCCGCGGGGCCGAACCGCTGGGCGAGAACCTGCGTGATCCAGGCCACGAAGACACCGGCCAGTTCCGGCACGCCGATTGTCTCACGCCAGTCCCCCAGCGAGCCCGCCAGCTCTTCCAGCGCTTCTGCCGTGGGAGCCTGCTCGAACCTCGCGATCATCGCGAGCACGTTGTCCAGCGGCAGCGAATCCGGATCCTGCGCCCGGATCTCGCTGAGAAGATACCGTTGGCGGGGCTGGTATCCAAGCAGTTCCTCGGGCACGGGCGGCAGGAGGTCGGCGACATCCCGCGCCGCGGTCCAGCGCCGCTCTCCGTTGTAGATGACGATGGGCAGTATGAGGGGGTATTCGCCGTCGGGCCCGAGATCTTCCTTGCCGAGCCGCATCCAGATGGTGGAGGTATAGTCCATGATTCGGAGAGCCATGCGGCGGTCGACGGTGGACTGGAACTCCAGCAGGATCAGGATGTAGACCCAACCGCCGCCGGTGGTTCCGATTCGCCAGAGCATGTCGGTGTGCCGCTGGCCGAGGTGCTCGGTGACGAAGCTGTCGGGCATGCGCTCCAGGGTGGCGAAGTCGAGGTGGCGGGC
>JAPOOQ010000646.1 GCA_026713345.1 Gemmatimonadota bacterium
CGAATGCAGCGCGAGATGATCGCGGTCGTGGTGTCGGCCGAGAACGACTGCTTCTACTGAATCAATCATCACGGGGCGGGTCTCCGTAGGCTGGCAGGAACGCGGGAGCTCGGCGACGCCCTGGCACGGGGCCGCCGGCCGCAATCGCTGGGCGCGCAGGACTGCGCCATGCTGGACTATGCGGTCAAGCTTACCCGTGACCCGGGCGGGATGACGGCCGACGACGTGGGCGCCCTTCGCGCGGCGGGCTTCGGGGACCGCGAGATCCTCGACATCTGCCAGATCGTGGCCTACTACGGCTACGTGAACCGGCTGGCCGACGGGCTCGGCGTGGAGCTTGAGGCCGAGTGGCGGGACAGGGAACTGACCCTGGCGCGGCGGGAGTTCGACGCGCTCCGGGAGGGGAAGCGGCGGGACGCCGGAAGGCGGAGCAGCGGTGTGGTGGAGTCGGGCACGGTGGAGGATGGGACATGATCGCGATCAGCGGCGGCGGCCTCACGCTGGAACAGGTCGAGGCGGTGGCGCGCGGCGGCCCGGAGGTGCGTGGCGGCGTTGCGGTGCGGCTCGACGAGGACGCGGCCCGGCGCGTGCGGCGCTCCCGGGCCGTTCTGGAGCGGCTGCTGGAGGGGGACGAGCCCGTGTACGGGGTGAACACCGGGTTCGGGCGGCTCGCCGACGTACGCATCGCGCGTGACGCGCAGAGGGAGCTTCAGCGCAACATGGTGAGGAGCCACGCGGCCGGGATGGGGGCCGCGCTTCCCGCCGAGGAGGTGCGTGCGATCCTCCTCCTCAGGGCCAACGCGCTGGCCCGGGGGCAGTCCGGGTGCCGCGCGGTCGTGATCGAGCGCCTCCTGGAGCTGCTGAACAACGGGATCCACCCGGTCGTCCCGGAGATCGGTTCGGTGGGGGCGAGTGGCGATCTGGCGCCGCTGGCCCACGTCGCGCTCGCGCTGATGGGCGAGGGGAGGGCTGAAGCCGGCGGCGAGGAGGGCGATGCGGGAGAGCTGCTCGCCGCAGCCGGGATCGCGCCGCTCGAGCTCGCCGAGAAGGAGGGGCTGGCGCTCGTCAACGGGACCCAGGCCGTGACGGGGATCGGGATCCTGGCGTTGCAGCGCTTCGGGCGTGCGCTGGACACGGCGGACGTGGCCGGGGCGATCTCACTGGAGGGATTGCGGGGGACGCCCCGGCCTTTCCGCGCCGAGATCCACGCTGCGCGGCCGCATCCCGGGCAGATTGCCAGCGCGCGGCGGCTGCGGGCGCTCCTGTCCGGGTCGGAGGTGCGGGAGTCCCACCGGACGGGGGATCCGCGCGTGCAGGACGCCTATTCGCTGCGCTGCATGCCGCAGGTGCACGGTGCGGCCCGCGAGGCCCACGCCTACGCGCACCGCATCCTGGCCACAGAGGCGAATTCGACCACCGACAATCCCCTCGTGCTGCCCGGCGAGGAACCCGTGCTGAGCGGCGGCAACTTCCACGCGCAGGTGGTCGCGCAGTGCCTCGACCTCGTCGCGATCGCCGCGGCGGATCTGGCTGCCATCTCGGAGCGTCGCATCGACCGGCTCCTCAACCCGGATCTCTCGGGTCTCCCTGCCTTCCTCTCGCCCGAACCCGGCATTCGCTCGGGCCTGATGATCGTGCAGGTCACCGCCGCCGATGCCCTGGCCGAGATGCGCGTGCTTGCGGCGCCCGCGAGCATCGATTCGGTTTCCACCAGCGCGTCCCAGGAGGATCACGTGTCCATGGGCATGGCCTGCGCGAGGAAGGTGCGCAGGACCGTCGCGCTGCTGGAGATGGTGCTCGCGGCAGAGATCCTCTGTGGAGCGCAGGCGGTCGAGTTCCACCGTCCGCTGCGTGCAGGGGCCGGGGTGGAGCGGGCGCTGGAGGTGGTGCGGGGGCGGGTTCGGCGCCTGGATCGCGACCGGGTGTTGGCGGGCGATATCGAGGCCGTACTGGAGCTGGTCGAGGGTGGCGCGCTGTGCAATCCGTGACGACCGCATGCGATCCCCTGACAAGGAGGTAACCATGGCCGGGGAGGCTGCCGCGGCCGGCCGATCAGCCACCGCCGGCTCGGACCGGGCCGGGGCCGGCGAACCGCGCCTGGTGCGGGCGCCGCGCGGAAGCACACTGCGCTGCAAGGGGTGGACGCAGGAGGCGGCGCTCCGGATGCTCATGAACAACCTCGACCCCGAGGTCGCGGAGAACCCGGACGAGCTCGTGGTCTACGGGGGTACGGGCCGTGCCGCGCGGAGCTGGGAGGCCTTCGACGCGATCTTGCGCTGCCTGGAGGAGCTGGGGGACGACGAGACGCTCCTCGTGCAGTCGGGGAAGCCGGTCGGGGTCTTTCGCACGCATGCGCACGCCCCCCGCGTCCTCATCGCCAACTCGAACCTGGTCGGGCGCTGGGCGACGTGGGAGCACTTCCACGAGCTGGAGCGGAAGGGCCTCATGATGTACGGCCAGATGACCGCCGGCTCGTGGATCTACATCGGCACGCAGGGGATCCTGCAGGGCACGTACGAGACCTTCGGCGCGATGGCGCACACTCACTTCGGCGGATCGCTGGCCGGACGGTGGATCCTGACCGGGGGTATGGGCGGGATGGGAGGCGCGCAGCCGCTTGCGGCCACGATGAACGGCGCCGCGGTCCTCGTGGTCGAGGTGGACCCGGATCGAATTCGCCGCCGTATCGAGACGCGCTACTGCGACCGGATGACCGCCGATCCGGATGAGGCGGTGGGGTGGGTGCGGGGGGCGGCGGGGGCGGGGGAGGCGCTCTCGGTGGGGCTGGTGGGGAATTGCGCGGAAGTGCTGCCGGAGCTGCTCCGGCGCGGCATCATCCCCGACATCGTGACGGACCAGACCTCGGCTCACGACCCGGTGGATGGGTACGTGCCTTGCGGTTTGTCGATCGAGCAGGCTTACGTCTTGCGGCAACGCGATCGAACGGAATATCGCTTACGCTCGCTGGAATCGATCCGCGCGCACTGCGAGGCGATCGTCGGAATGCAGGAGAGGGGGGCGGTGGCCGTGGACTATGGGAACAACCTGAGGGGCTACGCGCTCGAAGCCGGCTTCGAGAACGCATTCGCCTACCCGGGGTTTGTTCCCGCCTACGTGCGGCCGCTCTTCTGTCAGGGCAAGGGGCCCTTCCGGTGGGTTGCGCTCTCCGGCGACCCGGCGGACATCCACCGCACCGACGACCTGGTGCTGGAGATGTTCCCAGGGGACCGACACCTGTGCCGCTGGATCCGGATGGCGCGCGAGCAGGTCGCGTTCCAGGGGTTGCCCGCGCGCATCTGCTGGCTGGGTCAGGGCGACCGCGCGCGCTTCGGGGTCGCGATGAACGACCTGGTGGCCAGCGGGGAGATCAGCGCTCCGATCGTGATCGGGCGCGACCACCTCGACACGGGCTCGGTGGCGTCACCGTACCGCGAGACCGAGGCGATGAAGGACGGTACCGACGCGGTCGCCGACTGGCCGGTCCTCAACGCGCTGCTGAACACGGCGTCGGGTGCGAGCTGGGTGTCGTTCCACCACGGGGGCGGGGTGGGGATCGGGGACTCGCTGCACGCCGGTCAGGTGCTGGTCGCCGACGGAAGCGACGAAATGCGCGAGCGCATCGAGCGTGTGCTGACGAACGATCCCGGGCTGGGCGTGGCCCGCCACGCCGACGCCGGCTACGGGGAGGCGGCGGCAACGGCGCGGGCGGAGGGGATCAGGATCCCGATGCCTTGACCGCCGTCGAATAGCCCCGTGCGGCCTCTTCCTCGTGTGCGTGGCGTCCGCCCCGCACCACCCATTCCCCCCCCACCATCACGTCGCGCACCGGGTTTTCGGTCCCGGAGAACACCCACGAGTCGAGCACGGCGTGACCGCTGCGCCCCAACAGGGCAGGGTGTCCGGCATCGAGCACCACCAGATCGGCGCGCTTTCCCACCGCCACTGTCCCGGCGTCCCATGCCAACGCCCGGCACCCGTTCTCCCAGGATTGCGCAAGCAGCGCCCCGCCGGCTCCGGCCACCGCCCCGCCCGGTGGCTCGCCCGGTCCCGACCGCGGCACCGATCGTGCCCGTGTGGCAAGCCGCTGCCCGTAGTCAAGCAGGCGGAGTTCCTCAACCGGGCTCCGGGAGACGTGGCTGTCCGTCCCGATCCCGAACCGGCCTCCGCCACGGACGAACGAACCGAACGGGAAGAGCCCGTCCCCCAGGTTGGCCTCGGTCGTTGGGCACAGCCCGACCACCGCGCCCCGGTCCACCACCGCCGCCGACTCCGCCGGGGTCATGTGCGTGGCATGCACGAGGCACCAGCCCTGGTCCACCGGTGCGCGGTCCAGCAGCCATTCCACGGGGCGAGCGCCACGCTGTGCCAGGCACTCGTGCACTTCGCGCTCCTGTTCCGCGACGTGGATGTGCGTGGGGGTGCCGGCCGCTACAGGGTCTTCGTGGATGCGCCGGAAGGTCTCCGGGCGGACGGCGCGCACGCTGTGCAGTGCCAGACCGAGGCCGTAGCCGATTCCCCGGCAGTCTTCGGCGAGGATTTCGCGGATCCGCACGGCTTCGTCAAGGCCGAGCCGGAAGCGCAGCTGGCTCCCCGTTAGGGGATCCCCGCCGAGGCCGGCTGTTTCGTAGACGGCCGGCATGTGCACGAGACCGATCCCCGCTCTCTTCGCCGCGCGCACGATCCTGCGGCTCATCTCCGCCGGGTCCTCGTAGCGCCCGCCCGCAGGGGGATGGTGGAGGTAGTGGAACTCGCCCACGCAGGTGAATCCCGCCTTGAGCAGTTCGATGTACAACTGGAGTGCGATGGCCTCCGCCTCGTCCGGCCCCGGAAGCGCCGCGAGCCGGTACATCACCTCGCGCCAGCTCCAGAAGGAGTCCGGGCCCGCCGCCTCGGCCAGGCCCGCGAGGGCGCGCTGGAAGGCGTGGCTGTGCAGGTTGGGCACTCCGGGGACCGTCCATCCCGGAACCTGTTCGCAAGCGGCGTCCGGACTGCGGGGGCACAGCGAAACGATCCGGCCCGCCGCGTCGACTTCGAGTCTCACGTCGCGCCGCCATGCGTCGCCCACCAGGAGC
>JAPOOQ010000647.1 GCA_026713345.1 Gemmatimonadota bacterium
AAGAGGTGGTGGCGGCCGCCGACGAACACGGGATCGCGATGGTGTTCACGGACCGGAGGCTCTTCCGGCATTAGGCTCCCGGGGCCATCTTGGAAGGCAGGGAGGGGTGGCAGAGCGGTTCAATGCACCGGTCTTGAAAACCGGCGTCCGAAAGGACACGTGGGTTCGAATCCCACCCCCTCCGTAGGAGATATGATCCGCAAATCGGATCCCCTGCTCGCCTAGTCAAGACCCTGCACGATCTAGCGACCACAGCTGCACATACTCCACATCGAGTTCGTCTCTGGTGCGGCCCAGGATGTAGTGTTCGCCGATCTCGTAGATCTCCAGGTCCTCCGGGGTCTCGACAAAACCCAGCGCCCGACCGTCGGGATCGAAGATAGTCCAGAGCACACCGGGCAGCTCTTCACCCGGGGGCTCGAATTCCTCGACCCAGAGGTGATCCAGCGCGTCGGTCATGACGGAAGCGAAGGCCGGGAGGTACTCGGCGACCGGGGCGGACTGGTAGCGCCTGCGTGCACTGGCCTGGCTTGCTGCCGCAGGAATCCTCGAAACTGCTTCCTCGATATATCCCTCAACATGCGCCGTGGTCGGCGTCCGCATGGCATGGTCGCGGCGGACGATACGGGCCAGCGAACCGTCCTGCGCGAACGCTTTGATCTCGTAGCGGGTGGTCGGGCTGACGACGATCACGTCGCCCCAGGGTTCCAGCATCAGTGACCGGCCGAAGATTACGCTTTCGGTGCCCCGTTCTCCAACGCGATACCGTTCCACACCGGGGTGCGTGCCTAGCGGAGCCCGGAGTTCGCCCTGGGCATCCCAGAGCTCGACGGTCACGGCGTCGGCGATGGTGCTGATCCGGTTGGGTCCGGCGAGGATAGAGCCGTCTCGCGCGACCGCCACCGCGATCAATCCCCCCGCTACACCAGGTTGGCTTCTCTGTGGGCGGAGCCTGCGCTCGAAGTTCCCGGCCGGATCGAACACGCTCATGAGCGGGTCGTGCCAGATGCCCCACACGATCACCGAGTCACCCGGCAGCGGAGCGATGTGAAAGATGGTAACGGGTTCGAACTCGCCCGGTCCTTCTCCGGTTCCTCCCCAGGTACCCAGATGGTTGCCTGCCTCGTCGAAGATCCTCAGCTCACGGGTGAAGCGATTCACCACGACGATCCGTCCGTCCGACAGGCGTGTGGCATCCGATGCCCCGGAGAGCAGATACGGATCGTCGCCGGTCACTTCCCCGATCGATACCTCCGGCCGGGGCCCGATTCGCCAGCCCAGACGCGAGCCTTCTGCGGGCCGGGCGTTTTCGACAATCCAGATTCCGGCGCTGTCGTGCTGTTGGGTGGCCAGCCCTTGTGCTGTGACGGCGCCTGGCTGCCAGGCCAGGGTTCCAACGCTGATGAGCAATGGCGCGATACGTGTCTTCATTGATCGTTTCTTCCTTTCGAGTCCGCCTCAACACCCCTTCGTCCACCCCATGCCTGCTCACCGACTCCTATCTAGCAGATCCAGACTCCGCACCTCGACGTGCTGCACATCCAGTTCATCCCGTGTCACACCGAAGAGCTGGCCGTGGCTGATGCCGTAGACACGTAGCGACGCAGGGACATCCACGGCCCCGAGGTGCGTCCCGTCCTCACCGAAGACATCCCATCTTCTGACCGGCGCGCCCGGCGGATCGTAGCGTAGCGCCCAAAGGTTACCGGTGTCGGAAAAGAGAAGCCGCACGTACCCCGGGAGCCGCTCCAGCAAAGGAAGACTCTGGTACAAGTCTCTCTGCTCCCTGAGCATTCTCTCCTCTCCGCCGGGGAAAAAGTCCTCAAAGCTGTCCCCGAATCGTTCCACAGTACTCCTGACCATCGATGCCACGTAGGCTTCTACATGTGCGTCGGTTCGGACAGGAGGGGCCTCTGCGAGCCGCGCGATACGACTCACAGACCCCGACTTGTCCAGGAAACGCACCTCGAAGAGTTCGCCACCGGTCAAAGCGATCCCGTCCGCGGATCCTGCCGCCGTCGGGCCGGCAGACATCGGCAGCGAGGGCAGTCCCATCCCGGCATCGGTCCGGTTCGGCGCAACCAGAACCGTTCCGGGCTGACCGGGGAGGCTTGCGATCGTGTCGAGCAGGACCCCGTCGAACCCGTGTCGCACGAAGACGACCGGAGCGCGAAACGGCTCCCGGTGGTCTTCCAGCACCAGATGCTCCACCGAACTCAGCAACTGCCCTGCGCCGACGAGCCCCAGCGGGTGCAGAAACGGGGGAGGCGACGCCATCACGCCGGTCAATCGCGCCTGACCGACGACCGAGCCGTCTGTGCCGAAATGAACGATCGTTGCCGGGGGAAACCCATACACGACAACAATGCTCCTGTCCGGGGCCGTCCAGACCCCGTCGAACCCCCGGAACTCGCCCGGGCCTTCGCCCCTGCCTCCCATGGTGCGTAGATGGTTCCCCTCGTCGTCGAATACGCGGACCTCCAGCGGTCCGGCGTCGGCCACAACGATGTCCCCTTCGACATCGCGGGCCACCGACACGATCCTCTCGAACAGAAACGCGTCAGGTCCGTCCAGGGCGCCGATCCGGAGCGCGGGTTCGTCGGCCAGACGCGCGTACACGAGATCGCCGGATGTGCTGGTCACGATTCTCACCCCGGCCGAGTCGGTGACCTGGGCGGTCCCGGAGGCGGTGCCTGGGCCGCAAGCCAGGAATGCGAACAGTGCTCCAGGAAAGGTCAATGGTCTCATCCGGTTCTCCTCGGAGAGCGCGACAGTAGTGAGCGCCCGTCGTCGCAGGCAGCATGCGGAGGCGCCGGATGAATTCGGCATCTGAACTCTCGCCCGCTCGTTGGCCTGCGTCGTCGTCCTGGTACAGGTAGATCCTGAATTGAAAGAGAACCGCCTCGGCCTGCAATACGATCCCCATTTCCAGGAACCGGGGGGTTGGTCATCTCACGTTCTGCGAAGTCCCGAAGTTGCTTCGTCTGCGGACTGGCGTGCTCCGACGGGTGGGCCTACACCCTGAAACGATGCGGGTGTCTGGACGGAGAGCGGCAGGATCATGGCCGGCAACGGCGAGGAGGGTGACGGCTTCGGCGGCACGGTCGCGGTGGCAGGAGCGCACTGTCCCCGAACCGCCTGCACGCGACTCGGCGGACCTCGCCGTCGCTGGCAGCGCGGTAACAGGGTATCGCGCTCTACGAAGGCGTCCGCCCCAGACCGCGTCGCGGCTCCATCGGACTCCCGTCACCCCTCGCCCGGCCCGGCCATCCCGTAGCCCACCCCGCGCTGATTGAAGATGTAGGTGGGATCGGACCCGTTGTCGCCGATCTTCCGGCGGAGCTTCTTCACGCAGGTGCGCACGGCCTCCGACTTCTGCCCGGTACTCAGGCCCCAGATCCTGCGCAGCAGGAC
>JAPOOQ010000648.1 GCA_026713345.1 Gemmatimonadota bacterium
AGCCGCGGCCGGCGCGGTGGGCCGCGGCCGAGTTCCGCACCCTGCAGGAGGAATACCAGGCTTGGCGCGGACCAGTTGCCCGAGTTCCTGGCCGACTCCCGGACCGCCGAGCTGCTCAAGGGCGGCTGCGAGCCGAGACTGAAACGTCCGGCGCACGACGCCCCACGCCGGGATCATGGAGACTCCGAGCTGATGCTCGACACGCACGCCGTCGCCCGGTCACTGACCGCCGCCGACTTCACGCCTGCCCAGGCTGACGCTCTCACCGACGCCCTGCGGGAGTTCACCGAGCAGGGCGACCACGTCACGTCCGACCAGTTCAGGGCGGGCCAGTCCGAGATGAGGGCCGAGATCGCCGAGGTCCGCGCCGAGATCGCGAACCTGGATACGCGGCTCTCGGCCCAGATCGCCGAACTTCGCACCGAACAGCGAACCCAGGTTGCCGAGGTCCGGACTGAGATCGCGAACCTGGATACGCGGCTCTCGACCCAGATCGCCGGTGTCCGCACGGAGATCGCGAGCCTCGAAACCAGGCTCATCCGCTGGATGGTCGGGACCGTGCTCGCGACGGCGGCGCTGACGGTCGGAATTCTGCGGCTCCTGGCTGAATAACGGGGCCCCATCGGTCGGCCCCTACGGGGCACGGAGCAACCCCGACTCGGTCACCGCGGCCGCACAGCCGACCGAGCGCCGCCCAGCCTGGAGAATTCTCACCGCCTCACCCCTTCAGCAACTTGTCCGCAAAGCAGGCCTCTCGGGACGTGCGCGCCGAGGAACTCCAGCACGAACGTCAGAACCGCGAGGTTGCCCCCGCCGACCCGTCCACCGTCGCGGATGAGCGCAGAGACCCCGGCCATGCGTCGCAGCCCGCGCGCCGGACCATGCCGACCACCCCACCAGACCCCTCGCTACGCCTGCCAGTTCGCGAGCCTTGGCGAGTACGTCTTCGGTGGACGCGTGGACGCCATGCGTCGCCTCTTCCGCGGCCGTTGACGCCTTGAGGGTGTCAATGTAACAATATAAGCAATGATCGACATACTCATCGCTATCGGCAGTCTCCTGACTGCCTTTTTTACCGGCGTTCTCGCGTGGTTTGCTTGGATGAAGTGGAGGCGCGTGCACCCAACGCTGCAAGTGGACCGCTGGCTCATCAACGGGAAGCCAAAGCTGTCAGGACGGCCAGAAGAGGTATTTAGCGGCGACTGGAGCATCAGTTTTGTTGTATCCGAGGCTATTGGTATCCCCGCACGGTTGAAGGAGATACACGCTGCCGCCAAGCTCGGGTTCCAGGACAGCGTCACGAATCTACCGCCACAGAAGTTTAGCAGCCGCGTCATCTCTATCCATGCGCCCTACGAGGCCACTGTTAGCGTCGAGGCCCCGCGACCTCAGGAGCGCGTACTCCTATTCATCGACATCACCATTCGTTTCGTCGACCCAGGACAAGGAGCGGTAGCGCGTGAAGCTGTATTCCACGCGCTGATTAAGTCCGAATACGGTACAGATGATGATCTCGCCATTGTCCGCATCGACGCTGACGAGTCGCGCAGGTGGTGACCGGCACTTCGCACCCCCTGGGCCCCGCGCGACGCGACATCCCTGGCGACAATCCCCCCGGGGGAGACCACGGCTACGGCGGTTCCCACCCATCAAGGTCTTTCATGGGTTGCGTGCGTGCCGCACGCCATTCCCAACGCGAGGATGGATTACGACCGCGGTGAAACCTGGAGCTGCGCGCGAGGTCGCGCTTTCCTTTCGAGCTGGCGCAACCCCCGGCGCCGGGATACCCCGCTCCGAAGTTAACAGCAGCACCGTTATCGGACCCTGAGGGGCCGGCCGAGCTCCGTCCTGCCCGGCACGCGGCGCCCAGGTCTCCGCAGCCGCACCACCCTCCCAAAACGGCCCCGTTCCCCGTTCCGTCCGCCTCGCGCTCGAGCCCGGCTCGGCGGCGACCGCGCCCAGCGACAACTCCCGCCGTCGCGCGATCCCGAAAGCGGTCGACCTGCTCTCGGAACGTCGCTCCCCGCCCAGGCCCGGATCCGTACGGACAGTCGTCGTCTTCTGACGCCGTCCCGCCTCGTCGGAAACCTCGCACCGCATCCCCCGCGTTGTCGTAGCCGTCTCCCTCTCTCCAATAACCCGAGCCATATGCGCAATCGACCGTTCGGCGTAAACCTAGGACGTAGAACAACTTGCGGGACACGCGCCGAGCGGCGGGCCCAAAAACAGGCCCAAAACGGATTTCGACGCGGGCAGTCGGGAGGCTCAGGAGCAGATGCGGAGCGGTAGTCGACATCGGGGGGAGGCAGGGGGCGGAGGATACGGTTTCCCCCCGCTGCTGGCGACAGACGGACGGATTCACAAGGGAGATTGCGACATGCGGACAGGAGCGATTTTCGCGAGAGGCAGTTGCCGGGCGCTGAAGTGGATGGCGCTGCTCGGGGTGGTCTTTGCGCTGGGAGCGGGCTCGGCCGCCGCCCAGGCAAAGCCGAACAAGCCCGTATTGACTGTGGAGGGCAGGAGCGCAGACGGGGTGACGTTGAAGTGGACCGTGCCTCCTGGTGGTCCTGCCATCACCGGTTTCCGAACGCAAGCCGGCACCCCCCCCTTTACGGACGACACTCCCGAACCGGTGCCTGCGCCCGGGGCCGACCCGTTGGGAGCCGAAATCAGGACGTACGACCTCGACGGGGCGACAGCGGGCACGCGGCGCAGCTACCGGGTGGGAGCAATCGGTGCCGGCGGGCCCACTTGGTCGGATGTGAAGCACTTCACGACGGAAGCCCCACCGGTCGCCATCACTGACTTGGCAGTGACAACTGGCGACCAGATGGCGACCTTGACTTGGGGGCGGGTGACTGGTGCGCGGTATTACGAATACAACTTCAAGCTCGGAGACGACAGTGATGACTTCACCGCCGCCGCCGACGCCAGGAACTGGAAGCGTGCCGGCGGCAGTGGCACCAGCAGGGTGGTCATCAGTGGACTGATGAACGGTAGGAGTTACGTGTTCGGGGTTCAGGCCGTGAACAATGGCGGCTCCACTATCGCGGCTCCGCTAGTAGATGGGACTCCGTCCGGAAAGCCAGGGGCGCCGACGGACCTCACCGCAGAGGTTGGGACTCCTGATACTGCGGGCAAGGTAACTGTGACCTTGGATTGGACGGCGCCCGATGATGGCGGGAACAGCATCAAAGACTACGAATACGAGATAGTCGACTTTCGCGGCTGGCGCCTCACTGGTAGCGCCAACGATTACTTCGACATCACCGGCCTGGATGAAGACATGGCGGCCGGGTACACGTACAGAGTACGGGCCGTCAACGACAACGGTGTGGGGCCTGCTGCAAGCACAGACGGAAGTACAGAGGGAGGCGGTCCGACCACGACCCCCGCAGGGGGCACGGCCGGCCGGATTAAAAAGATCTACATCGGCAGCGCGGTGCCGAAGACCATCGACGGCGTTCCCTGGATGGTCGTGACAGAGGGCGCTGCCAGCAACACGGTGTCGGTCACGGTCGAATGGACCGCTGATCAGCTCCGGGACATCTGGGCGGCCGTGCCCGAGGGAGGCAAGCCGGCCGATGTGACGGTGATGCTCGATATGATGCCGGCCCCGGTGTCCAACTTGGCTTGGGTGTCGCCGGCGGAGAACGAAGCCGGACATGACGACGTAACGATCGGGGCCGGGCTCATGGTCAAGATTCCCGCCAAGCCCGCCGACGGCGACAGGAGGCCCGTGGAATCGGAGCCGAGCAGTACCTCCATCGCCTTCAACCGTGACGCCGACGCCGAGAACGAGGCATTCTATATTGAGGTGACGAACGCGGAGGCGTTCGAAGCCGCTAGCAAGAAGATGAGCGAACTCTACGTGATCAATGACCGCGATCCGCAGGGCATCGAACTGGAGCGGGTCACCAAAGGGGTCATCTACGAGGGTGGACCCAACCAGGTCTACAAAGTGGTCGCCAACCCCCGGAGGGTGGATCTTGATCTGAACGTCAGGTTCGACCTGGAGCGTGTCCCGGGTGAAACCGTAGCGTCGGAGGACAACACCATTGACAAGGCGATCGGCACGATTCCGGTCGGCGGGAATGGCCAGGAAACCGTCACGCTGACGCTGGACGACAACGACCGGAACCGCGTCGACGACATGCTCCAGCTTTTCGCCGAGGTCGTGGTCTACGCCCTCGACAGCGGGAACTATGACGACGATATCCGCAGAAAGCATGTGGACATCGATGTCCTCGACGTGCACAAGATCCCGCCCTTTAAGGTGGATCCGACGCCGGAGACCGTCACCGAGGGCGATAACATCACGCTGACCTACACCATCGACCGGAATCCTCCGGACACGATCGTGCTCGACCCTGAAACCCTGCAGTACACCTCCGAGGCGCTGACGCTCACCGTCATGGCGATGGACGGCTCCTCCATGAACGACGACTTCCGCATCGTGGCTCCCAAGGTCACGATTGAGGAGCAGCGCGGAGGTGGGACGCAGACGGCCGACGTGGAGGTCGAGATCAAGCTGGACGACGACCTTGGTGAGGAAATGCTGGTTCTCGAAGCGACCCTCGCAGCCGCGGACACCATGTACGGACCATCGGATCCGTCGGATCCTTACTCATCGGATCCGGTTTCAGCCCAGAGGCTGAAGGAGGCGACGACGGCCACCATCACCATCAAGGACGCCACCGTCAAGCAGATCCAGCCGAAGGGCGAGACGGAAGTGAAGCAGGCCGTTGACGACGCGAAGGCCGAGGGGGGCGGCGACGAGGGCCTGAACCCAGGCGAGTCGTTCAGCGTCATGGTCAGCGATCTCTTCACGGAGACCACTGGCTACACCGGCGACTACGATGTCTCCGCGACTGGCAGTGCGGTCAAGACGTCGATATCGTCGAACGGCGACGTCATGGTCGAGGCGGTGGAGGTCGGCATGTCCACCGTCACGGTCACCGCGAAGGCGTCGATGTCCATGTCTTCGTTGGTGGCGACTCGGCAGACTTCCGCGGACTCCGCCGAGGTCGACTTCGATGTCGATGTTGTCAACAAGAAGTTGATGGTCACGGTGGCGGCCGATCCCATGACGGTCGAAGAGGGCGGAACCTCGATGATCACCGCGAGCGTCGAGGGCCGGGCCGTCCACGCCGACGACGGCACCGTCAAGATCGACCTGACGGTCGACGGCGACGCCACGCTTTCGGCGGATTCGATCACCATCGCGGCGGGGGACATGATGGGCTCCGTCACGCTGACGGCCACCGACGACGACGACTACGACGACGAGACGGTGACGGTAACCTACTCGGGCTCCGGCATCGACGGCCAGCAGCAACTGATGATCAGCGTGACCGACCCCGACGAGGCGACGCCCACGGTGCGGGCGAAGACCGACGCGGCGGAGAAGATCGCGGCGGCCATCGCGAAGGCGGCCGGCGGCGCCGAGTGGATGGTGGGCGGCATGGTGGCGGAAGTCGAGATGGACGGGCTGTTCGACCTCGACGAGGGCGTCACCGCGACCTACCAGGGCACGTCGAGCGACGCCGATGTCGTCAAGGCGATGACCACCGGGAACACGCTGATGCTCACGCCGATGGGCGCGGGCATGGCCACCATCACGGTGACGGGCGCCGACAACGCGGGCGGCTCCGAGGCGGCGGTGGTGACGCACGACGCGACGGTCATTCTGGCGAACCTGACGATGACGGTGACGGTCGAGCCCATGACGGTCGAAGAAGGCGGCATGGCGACGATCACCGCGAAGGCGAGCCGGATGATTGCGATGGGCGACGGCATGGTCAAGGTGAATCTGTCGGTGGTGGGCGACGCGACGCTCTCGGCCGAGATGATCGAGATCAAGGCCGATTCGGACACTGGCACGGCCACGCTGACCTCGACCGACGACGAGATGCACGAACCCGACGGCGAGACGGTGACGCTGATCGCCTCGGGCGCGGGCATCGACGGCAACATGTCGTTCGACATCATGGTGACCGACAACGACGCGGCTCCGATGGATGTCACCTTCACGCTGTCCGGCCCCGAGGACATGAACCTGCCGGAGGGCAAGTCGGCAACGCTGACGGCGACGGCCAGCGCTGCGGTTGAGGAGGACACCGAGATCATGATCATGCGCGACGGCACGAGCACGGCCGGCGCGGACGACTACACAGCCGAGTCGATCATGATTATGGCGGGCGAGGCCACCGGCACGACGATGGTGATGGCGGTGGAGGACAACGAGCCGGACTCCGGTTCGGGCTCGCCGGAGATGCTGACGCTCTACGGGATGGTGGGCAACATGCAGACCAACTCGGTCAGC
>JAPOOQ010000649.1 GCA_026713345.1 Gemmatimonadota bacterium
CCCTGCCGACCAGTGCGAGCGCCCGCGTCACGAACCGCCATTCCACCAGCGGAGACACGCCACTGCCCTGTCGGAACACTTCCTGACGGTCGGACATGAAGGTGGAAACGGCATCGTCCAGCGCCACTCCGGGGTCGCGTCGCACGGCGTGCAAAGCCGCGATTGAGAGGAGGTCGGCCATGTTCGCCACAGCATCCGCCGACCCGGACATGGACTGCGCAACGGTCTCGAAAGCCTCACGTTCAGCCGCCCGGTCACCCGCTGCCCGGGCGGCGATACCGAGCAGGAAGCGGATGAGGCGCTCGTCCGGGTCGTAGGGGCGGCCCTGGCCCAGGGACTCCGGCCAGAGGAGCCCGGCTTCGAGATACTCGCGCCCTGACTGGTGGTTCCCGGCCTCGAGTTCGTCCAGCGCCGCGCCGACGTGGGCCAGCTCGTAGAGCCGGTGGCTCTCCCGAGCGTTCTCGGAAGGCAGAACGTGTGTGCTCGCAAGCATCTCGATCGCCTCGCGGTAGCTGCCGAGGTGGAGCAGCGTCCTCGCCTGGAGCAGCGCCAGATTGAAGTCGTCGGGGAACATCTCGCGCGCCCGGGCCGACATGTCGAGGGCCTCGCGCCAGAGTCCCGACGCGTGGGCATGCCGGATCCGGGTCACGTGAAGGAGCCGGGTCTCGGGCGCGAGCTCCACCGCTCGGGCGAAGTCGCCGGCGGGGTCGCGGCCTTCGACTGCGTGGAGGAGGTGGCCCCGCGCCGCGTAGAAGGGTCCGTAACCGGGCTCGTCACCGAGCCGGGCGAGGATGGGGGCGGCCTCCTCGTCGCGGTCGAGGGCCCACAGGTTTAGCGCGAGGAGGTAGTCCCAGCCCCAATGGTCATTCTGTGCGGCTGCCCAGCGGAGCACCGGCAGCGTCTCCGTGCGGAAGGGGAAGGTGAAGTCGAGGTCGTCGTCGCCCAGATCCGCGAGCGAGGAGGGGGCCGATGCCAGGAAAGCCGACCAGGCCTGGACGAGGGGGGCGGTCGGGGTTCGCGCAGCCGCCGGAGCCGCGCCCGTAAACGGATTCGCCGACACCTTGATCAGTTTCATGATCAGGATGGCTTCGTGGCCCCGGCCCCGGCTGGCGTAGCTCACCGCAAGTTCCAGGAGCGACTGACCCGGGTATTCGCTGCTGAGGGCTCCATCGAGGGTGGGGGAGGTGGCCGCGCCGGCCAGCCACCGTTCCACCCGCACGAAATGCTGCAGCGGATCGATCTCGAGCAGCCTCGCACGCGCCCAGGTTGCGCCCGCCTCGTCACCCGTTACGCGCCCGTTGATCGCCAATAGTTGCAGGGCCGGAATGCTGTTGCGGTCGAAGTCGAGCGCGAGCATGGCGTACCGCTCCGCCTCCTCCCACTCCCCCGCCCCGGTCATGATCTCGGCCAGCTGGATGTACGCGGCGGCGCGGAACGCCACCGAGCGGGCCGCCCAGCCGAAGGCGTCGCGCGCGTCCGCGGTCCGGCCCAGGGCCCGGTAGAGGTTGCCGGCCAGGAAGTTGGCGCGGGCGTCGTAGCCGTCGAGCTGGAGCGCGCGGTTGGCGTGCCGCAGCCCCTCCTCGTAACGCGCCGAGCGCAGGTCGAGCGCCGCCAGGCCGAGCAGCGCCTCCCGGTTCCAGGGCTCGCTCGCAGCGGCGGCCTCGAAGAGCGCGCGGGCCTCCCGGTAGCGGCGTCCCTTTGCAAGCTCCCGCGCCTCGAAGACCTGGACGTCCGCCTCGGGCAGGCTCGGACGCGCCGCGGGATCCGTCTCGAAGGGCCGTGAGAGCATCCGGCCCGCCGGATCGGACTCGTAGTCCAGATCCAAGCCGTCCAGCGCGACCCGGAAGGGCTCGTTCGCATCCACTTCGAAATCCTGCCGGTGGGGGTCGAGCGCCTCCAGCGTGACGGCGCGCGCCGCGACGAGTTCGTCCCCCGACCAGACGCGCATCGTGTCGGCCAGATTGCGAAAGGCATTGACGGTGACGCTCAGCCGGCTGTCCTCGCGCTCGACATGCATCGCCCCTTCGCGCGACGCATCGGTCAGCCCCCCCGTCCCCTCCAGCGGAAACCAGGTCTCGGTCCAGGCGCTCGACGACAGCGGGTCGAAGGCCGCCTGCGTGACCGGATTCACATGGTCCCCGGGCGAGTATTGCACGAAGAGGCGGCCGGCCTGGAACTCCACGTACTGGCCGTCGGTGTCGGTGAGCAGGTCGTCCCACACGCCGCCCGCGCGGGAGAGCGCCCAGAGCCACATCTTCTGGCCCGGCATGTCCTCGTAGCGGGCCCAGTGCCCCCAGCCGTAGTCGTCGTCGTGGTAGTAGCCGCCGAAGAAGTCGTTGAGTTCGCCGACGACGTGGTAGGACTTGTTTCCCCCGAAGGCGTTGTTGCGGTAGAGCGGCAGGAAACGGTCCTGCTCGTCGACCGGCCAGGGTCGTTCGCGGCCCGAATGCTCCAGGTAGGACCCGCCGGGCACATAGATCTCCAGGTCGTCCTGCGCGAACGCTGCCGCGGTCATCCAGTTGTAGTAGGGCTGCTCGTGGGGAGTCGGATTGTACCACAGGGCGCGGGTCTCGAAGTAGGCGCGGCCGGGCTCGAGGCGGATCTCGACGCGCCAGTGGGTACGCGACGGCAGGTCCATCGCGCCGACGAACGTGCTCACGCTGCCGTCGTCGTTGTTGCGCAGCAGGTAGTCGACGGGGGTGGCGGTGGCGGGCGTGTGCCCGATGACGCCGAAGTTGAACTCGATCCCGCCCGAGGTCCACGGCCCCCGCAGCGAGATGTCCCGGAACTTCATCACCTCGTTGCGATAGATGAACTCGTGGCCCGTCTCCTTCACCACCGCGCCCCACACCTTCCCCCCGACCTCCGGCAGCACGTACACCTCGATCAGGTCGTTCTCCATCTTGACGACCTTCCACTCGCGCGGCTCGGATGTGGTCGAATAGCCTTCGAAGGCGTGGTAGGGGTAGAGCCGACGGTCGCTGGCCAGGATCGGCACCGGATCGGGGTCCGAGAAGGGGTAGGTGGCCAGCACCCGCGTCTCCTCGGTGATGCGCGCCGGGGCGGGGGGGGCGGGGACGACCCGAACGGCCGGCACATCCTGGGATGTCGGGGAGGATTCCACGGCCGACGCGGCGGCAGGCGCGACAAAAGCAGCGAGTGACACCGCGGCGAGAACGGCCGGAAACCGCGCGAAAGCGGCCGGAAACCGTGCGAAAGCGGTCGGGAGGCGCGCGGCGCACGCCCGCGTCCGTGCTTGAGAGGCCCTCCGCCATGCCGGATGCCTCGAAATCGATATATTATCGTATATATTCGTCATCCGAATATTCATAATACTATATATTCCTTTCGGACTATTCCTCTCCGGACTTATTTCTGAAGTCGGCACCCTGTAGCCGAACGGGGCCAGCCGCTGGCTGACAGAGCGTGGCCACGTTGTATTCTGGCGACCCGTGGCCGATTTCGCACCCCGGCGCGACGGCTGACGGCTCGCGATCCTTCCGGGGCGCCCCCTCCCGCGGTCCATTGGCGGGGGACTGCGTTGCTCCTCGGGCGGAAGACTATCCGCGCCCTGCTGGCCCCTCCGGCGCAACCTGCCTTACCTTACCCGTCGGAACAGCGCGTCCCCGCACCACCCCGCGCGGGACCCCGAAAACAACCGAACGAGGCAAACAAACGATGCTGCGCCAGACTTCTTCCGTCCTGCTCCTCGCTGCGGCCCTGCTCACTGCCGCGTCCCCGGCCAGCGGCCAGTCGGACGTGGTGCAGACCGCGCTCCACGACTACCGCGTCGTCACCGTCGCCGACGGTTTCGAGATTCCCTGGTCGATCGCCTTCCTCCCGGGCGGCGACATGCTGGTCACGGAAAAGGGGGGACGGCTGCGGATCGTCCGTGACGGCGAGCTCCTCCCCGATCCCGTGCCGGGCATTCCCGAAGTATTGGTAAGGGGCCAGGGCGGACTGATGGACGTGGTCCCCCATCCGGACTTCGCCAACAACCACATCCTCTACCTGAGCTACTCGAAGTTTGTGGAAGGGCTCCGCGCGGGCACGACGGTCGTGGCCCGGGGCACCTTCGAGAACGACCGCTTCACCCTCATGGACGAGATCTTCACGGCCGTGTCCGATGGCAGCAGTCACTACGGCTGCCGCATCGCCTTCGACTCCGACGGCTACCTCTTCCTCTCGGTCGGCGACCGGCAGGCACCGCCGCGGGGTGACCTGGCCGCCCACCCGGCCCAGGACAACTCCAACCACCACGGCGTGATCATTCGTCTGCACGACGACGGCAGCGTCCCCGACGACAATCCCTTCGTCGGCCAGGCGGGCGCGCAGCCCGAGATCTGGAGCTACGGCCACAGGAACCCGCAGGGGCTCGTCATCCATCCGGAAACGGACGCCGTCTGGCTCACGGAACACGGGCCGCAGGGCGGTGACGAGGTCAACGTCTCCACCCCCGGCACCAACTACGGCTGGCCGGTGATCGGCTACGGAGTCAACTACGGCTCGGGCTCCGCGATTCACGGGGGCACACACGCCGAGGGGATGGAGCAGCCTCTCCACTACTGGGTCCCCTCCATCGGCGTTTCGGGCCTGGCCTTCTACCACGGCGACAAGTTCCCCGAGTGGCGGGGCAGCCTCTTCGCGGGCGGGCTCTCCCGCGCGCGGGGCGACCCGCTGACCATCGAGGGGGGCCGCCGCCCCCGGGGCGGGACGGGCTTCCAGGGGACGGGGCGCGGGCGCGCTCTCCGGCGCGCGGGTCGCCCGGCTGACCATCGAGGGTGACCGCGTCACCGGGCGCGAGACGGTCTTCGAGGGCAGGGGCCGCGTGCGCGATGTGCGGGAAGGGCCGGACGGCTACATCTACATCGCGCTCGAGCAGCGCCGGGGTGGAGCAACGCCGATCGTCAGGCTGGAGCCGGTGGGGTAGTAGCGAGTAAGGGTATCCGCGCGATACGCTTACTTTATTGCGATAAGCAAGGCAAAGCTGTAGATTGTAAGGCAAATGGAGATTCTGTCATGCTGCAATCCACGGTAACGAAAAAGGGACAGACCACGCTCCCCAAGCCCGTCCGGGACACATTGGGTGTACAGGCCGGGGACCGCGTGTGCTACATCGTTCTTGACGGCGAGGTGCGCATACTGCCCGTGCGGCCCATCCGTCGGCTGTTCGGCGCACTGAAGCACGACGGCCCACCCGTGACAGTAGAGGAAATGGAGCAAGCTGCGGCGGACGGCGCGTCCGAGGAATGATCGCCCTCGATACCAACGTCCTTGTCCGCTACCTCGTGCGCGACGACGAGCAGCAGGCGGAGTCCGCTCGCGCCTTGCTGGAATCGCTCACGACCGAATGTCCAGGCTATGCCTGCCGCGAGGTTGTCGTCGAGCTCGTCTGGGTCCTGGAACGCGCCTACGGGGTTTCCCGCGAACGCATTGCGACGATCCTGCAGGAACTCGTGGCGACGCAGAGTCTCGTCATCGAGGCTGCGGAGGATGTGGCCCGAGCCGCATTCCGCTACCAGACAGGTGGCCCGGGGTTTTCGGATCTGATGGTCCTTGCCGCGGCGGACAGGGCGGAAGCGCGGCCGCTTTACACCTTCGATCGGAAGGCAGCGCGACTGGAGGGTGTCGAATTGCTGCGATGACGACTATTCGCCCGAGGAGCAACCCTCCC
>JAPOOQ010000650.1 GCA_026713345.1 Gemmatimonadota bacterium
CGCCTCGACACCGAGCCGGACCGGCCGCTGCCAGTCGACTATATCGTCGCCGCCGCCGCCGGCTGACTACTCGGGACCCTCAACGGCGCACTGGAGGTGCGCGGGATCCCGATGGCGAACGACGCGATCAGCGTCGCGGCCGAAGGCACCAACGAGGTCGTGGACCGGATCGTGAAGCTGACCCGGATCCACGTCCACTACACGATCACGCTCCCCGAGGGCGCGCCGCGGGATAAGGTCGACCGCGCGCTGAATACCCACGTCGCCAAGTGCCCCACGGCGGCCAGCCTGAAGGGCGCCGTGAAGGTGACCTGGTCGGCGGAGGTGACGGAGGGGTAGGGGCGGAGACGGGACCGACGGACGGATAGCGCCCGGGCTACCGCCTCTCGAACCGCACCCGTGCCGCGCGGTGGACACCGAGCGTGTCGGCCGTCACCCCGTACAGCGCGGACTCCGTAGCCCACGGCGTCGGCGAGTCGAGGATGCGGCTCGGCCACCGATAGTGCGCTACGAGCGTCGTTCCGTCCCACACGTCGGCATTGCGGACCGACTCGCCTTCTGCAAGCGTCTTTACGATCCACAGCCGACCCGCGCTATCGAAGAACATGTCCGCCAGCGGCGGCTTGCGGTCAGGAATCTGGAAGGGATGTCTGCTGATGCCGGCACGATCCCGCTCGCGCTCCATCCGGCTTTGCGCCCAGTCCCTGTCACTCTCGCTCAGCGGCGGTCCCTCCAGCGCGGGACCCTCGATCAGGGCAACGGTACCATCGGGATGGTGGAGGTTGATCGCGTAGTCCGAGGTCACCGCATCCGCCCATGTACCGCCGTTCGTGTGGGCGTGGATCCATTGCGGGCCGAAGGGCTGATGGAGGTACATGAAGCCACTGATCCCCGCTCTGCTAAACGGCACGGTCTCCTGGCTAACCGTCTGGCGCTCCGCCTCCGCCATCAAGACGGTGTCCACGACCCCGTCGGGCAGCACGCGGAGCCGTGCATAGAGGCTCACGTCGCCGTAGCCGCCCACGGGACCGACACTGACAAGGTCGCCACCCATGTCGAAGGTGAATGGAGCCCACAAGCCGATGATGCCGGGGTGGGGAGTTCTGAGGACCCGCTGGAACTCCGCGCCGTCCGAACCAAGCACGAACACGCTGTACCGGGCACTCTCGCGCACCCACAGTTCCCCACCGGGGGCAAACCCCACACAGCAAAGGTCTCTGAATTCGCCGGGACCCTCGCCCGGTCCGCCGAAGTGGAACGCGAAATCCCCTTCGGGTCCGAAGACCCGGATTTCGTTGGAATTCCGGTCCGTGACGACTATCCGTCCCATATCGTCGGCCACCACATCCAGGATGTACGAGAACAGATAGGGGTCGTCGCCGTCGACATCGCCGATCTCGAACTCGATGGTGCCCTCGAAGGTGGGGACCTCCGGCAGGGCGACATCGGATTCCCCTCCCTCGGAACAGGCGGTCGCAGCCAGCAGGAACGCCGCCGCAACGGTCGGTCGGCACGGAACACGCTTCATGTCATGTCTCTTTCGGCAGGGTCGTTTCATCGGTTCGCACATTTGCGACATCCGTAGAAACTTAGCCGCTTGCAGCGCCGGCGACTGCGTCGTCAAGCGGCGCGTGCTCCTACCTGCCCGGCCCCGCCTCCCGGCGCGTGGCCGACTTCAATCCCTCCAGGCGCAGCCGTACGGCGTGCGAGACTCCGGTATCGGGATTCGCCAGGGCCGCGAGGATATCGCCGTTCTCACACACGGACTTCAACGTGTATCTCCGATCGAGCGACGCCTGAGCAACCAGCGCCGCCTCCCCGTCCGCCCCACGTTGCGGATCAAAGACCTGCCACAGCCATCGTTCCTCTTCTCCCATGTCCACGACATTCAGGATGTAGCCGTTGCCCAGCCCGAACACGTACATGGAACGGGGCCAGGCATCCCTGAAAATCCAGCCGCCCTCGTTGCTCTCCTCCACGATCGTGATTCCGGGTGGTTCGAACAGCTCGGGCATACTGACCACCGGGCGCTCCGTCCAGTCGTTCTCCCGTGTGGACGAACGCTCGAACAGAACGATCTCGTGGGGCGCGGACTGAGAATAGAGGAACGATCCATCCGGCAATGCATGCACCGGGCCGCCGGTACCCGCCTGCTGGGCCATCATGACCGCAACCTCCGACTCGTTCACGGGGAACGCGTCTCTTGGCGGATAGCGCTCCCTCCATCCGCGAACCCACTCGCCCTCGTTGTCGAAGTAGTGAATTGCGGCTTCGGAGGGGCGGGCTGATCCGGTTACCAGAAAACCGCCGGTCGGCAAGGCGGCGAACCCCTTCTCGCTCGGCATGTCTACTCCCCGCAACTGCACCCGACGGAACGGTTCGCCATCAGGATCGTATATCTCCACGGCACGCCGCAACATGTCGTAGACGGCAATCCTTCCGTCCGGCATGATCGTCATACTGGTCGGGACCAATACCTCCCCGGGGCCATCGCCCTTTCGCCCCACGACCTCCGCCCGCATCGACTCCGGGTCGAGCACCAGCACCCTTCCCTCGAGCGGCCACATGTCCGCGATCCAGATCCTGCCGTCCGCGGCCTCGACAAGTCCGGTGATGGCCGTGAGCCCGTCGGCGATTTCGATGCCCTCGGTGGTCCACACCTCCACCACCGTGAGCTCTTCGGGTTCTTGCGCGGAGGTCGCCTCGGGCAGGCCGACCCAAAGGCCGAGCCCGCACAGGGCAGGCGGCAGCGTCCTGGTCACGTTCGTCATGGCGGCACCCCTCAGTTCGCCGGACGCGTCGGCCAGTTGGGACTTTCTCGCAGAATCTCCTGGAGGAACGCCGCGGCCCTCTCCGATCCCGTGCGCCCCAGCCAGTAGACCGCCCGCCTGCGCACCTCCGGATCCGTTTCCTGGCGGGCCAGTTCGACCATCTTGTCGATGACCGCGTCCGCGTTCTCCTCGTCGGATTCGGCCTTCTCGTAAAGCGCGTAGAGAAACTGGTCGCGCAGCTCCGCGCTCTCCAGCTTCTCGTACGTCCTCTCAACGTCCTCCAGGTCCAGCGACGGCTGTCTGGACCAGGCCTTCAGCGCCGCGGCACGGACATCTTCCGAATGCCCCACATCTACAACCACAGGCAAGAGCCAGCTTGCGACCCCCAGCTCTCCGCTCTCGGCCCTCGCGCCAACGACCCCAAGGTACGAACTCTTGATGTCATCGGAATCGAGTCTGTCGAAGATCCACCACAGCGCCCCCTGGGCGGCCCGCTCGGCAACCAGAACAGCGGCCCTCTGACGGGGCAGTTTCGTCTTCGACTCGTCGGATGCAAAATCGATCAGAGCTTGTGTCGCTTCGTCGCTCTCCTGGCGGTAGAGTCCGTAGATGGCCGCTTCCTGCACCTCGTGGTCGTCCGACTCCCTCAGGAAGCTCACCAGGACTTCGGAAACCTCGGGAGACTCGAAGTTCGCGAGGTGCGTTACCGCCCACTGCCGGGTCCGGGTGTCTGGATGGTCTCTCGCCACCTCGATCAACAGATCCCGGGCCTCTTCGCTCTCCTCCCCACCCAACCAGTTCACGGACATATAGCGCAGGTGCGCTGAACACTCGTCTTCGCTCTCGAGCATTTGGTGGACCGTAGACATCGCGTCGGCTTCCAGCCGCAACAACGAGGTCAGGGCCTGCTGCCGAATCAGCGCGTCCGCGCACTCCGGGTGGATGTCGATTCCGGCGAGAATTGGGTCGTAACCCCCAAAAGGATCAAGAATGAGTACGCCCTCCGGCGACGAGGAGTAGACTTGCGGCCACACGCGGTTTCCACCGAAGCCAATCGGAAGTTCCCGAAAGTCGTAAACGAGTGCCGAGTCCATCGTGTGCTCCAGCGGTCCGCTCAGCTGTTGCGCAATCAGCGCCCGAGCAAGCTGGGACCGGTACAGCTGTGCCTGCTGCGTCAGCTCCAGATTCCGCTGTCCAACCTCCTGCAGGTCCACCGAATCCACCTGTGCGCTATACTGGGCAATCGCCTCCTGCACGGCTCTTCGCATCCGCTCCTGCTCTACTTCCCATTGCGCCTGCGCTTCCCGAATCTGCTCCTGGTATTGCTGCCGCATGTCGCGGATGGCCGCGGTGTCGACCGTCAGTACCCTTTCCGCGTCTCGAAGCACTTCCTCGGCCGCGCCGGGGTCGCCCTGTTCGGCGAGTTGCCGCCGGATGCGGGAGCGGAGGTTTCGGATTTCTTCGAAGAGGCGACCGGTTCTTACTCTGCTGCCATCAAGGTACCTGGACTGCGCCTCAGGGTAGACCATCACCAGGTCCAGTAGCATCCGTGCCTCGTCCAGATTCCCCTCGCGATGGCGGCCGAAGGCCTCCCAGTAGTAGGAGTCGGCAACGAACCGTCCGAGTTTGATGCCGTTAATGTGTCCGCTGGTTACCGGGTACTTTTCCCGCAGGGCCTGGAAGAGCTCCGCAGCGAGATCGAACTCCTCCCGGTTGAGGGCGCGGCGGGCTTCCATGAACATTCGCTCTTCGTCCTGGGTGCTCTTGCCCGCCTCTGTCTCCTGAGCCGACAGCCGCTTTGCTTCCGAACCCGGAAGGGAGCCTGCCGTCATCACGGTACCGTCCCACGCCAGCAGGGCGGTCAAGGCGAGCACAGCACAACCGAGATTGCGTGTTGGGATCCTCATTTTCATATCTCCAAGTATATGGTTGATATCTCTTAGTATATTTTTCGCCTTGAGATATATATTATCATATATCACAATCCTCCGTCCGCAGCGGCCGCCGCCCGTACCCGAGGCAGCGCACTCTTGGCCTCCATGCTTTCCCGGGCCAGCTGCCATTCGACGTCAGGCGCGCCGGAGCCCAGGCGGGAGACCTGGAGCATCACCAGTTCCAGATCCTCAAGCAGGGCAAGCTCCTGGGGAGTCCGCGACACCTGCAGATCGAGGTGCATGCGCGTCTCGATGAGGAGTTCCCGGCCCCATGCGGCAAGGTCTCTCTCGGTGAGGGGCGTACGCTGGTCGGTTCTCAAAGCGGTGAGCAGCGTTTCGGCCCGGCCCAGGAAGCGGATCGTCTCAGGGTCCCTGCGGAAGGTGAGCCGCCTCGGAAGACCGGTTGTGCGGGCCGTGAGCGTGGCGCCGGTGAATTGCACCACTTGCGGCTCGAACCCGGCCGGGATCGCCGCGGCCTGCAGATCGGCCGACACACCAGGCAACGGCAGGACGCCCGCTGTGAGGACTGGCGGTTCCGGTTCAGCTGGCTTTGCCGGTTCGGGGGCCTGCATGTCAGCCGGCGCTGGGGCAGTCGTTTCAGTGGGAACCGTCGCGAACACGGGATCGACCCCCCCCCCACCCGGCTGCGTTTGCCGCGAATCCCTGCCGAGCGCCAGGCCCAGCACGAGAGACGCCGCCGCCGCCAGCGCCGCCGCCCAGCCGGCCACCTTGCGGCGCGACGGCCACCGCCGCGGCTCCGCGGCCCGCCCAGCCGGCAACCTGCCCCCCGCCCCACCCCTCATCCCCCACGCCGCCTCGATCCGTCCCCACATCTCGTCGCGGGGCGCGCTCGGTGCCTCGTTATACCCCCGCGCGTCGACGCCACCCCCCTCCCCCAACCCCGCCTCCACCTCCCGCCACATCACTTCCGTGGGCACACGCGGCGCCTCGTTGTACACCCGCGCCTCGCGCCGGACAAACTCCGTGAAGCGGTCGAAGTCGCTCACGATGCCCACTCCCCCGCGTGCACGGCCAGCGCCTTGCGCAGCCGTCGGCGCGCGCGGAAAAGCTGCGACTTCGACGTGCCGACCTGGATCCCGAGGATGGCGCCGATCTCGGCGTGCGTATAGCCCTCCACGTCGTGCAGGATGAAGACCGTGCGGCAGCCTTCGGGGAGGGCGTCGATCGCGCGGTGAAGATCGTCGCGCAGGTCGGGTTCAACCCGCTTCGGCGGATTCGCCATGTGCAACCGCTCATCGAGCTCCGCCTGCCGGTCGCGGAAGCGCTTAACCTTGCGGAGCTGGTTCAGCGACACGTTGGTTGCGATCGCCGTGATCCAGGTGCCGAACTTCGCCTCGCCCCGGAAGCTGCCGATCTTCGTGAACGCCTGCACGAACGTCTCCTGCGTGAAGTCCTGGGCGAGGTCGTACTCGCCCGCAAAGCGATAGCAAAGCCGGAAGATCCGGTCGACGTGCGCCTCGTACAGCGTTCGCGCG
>JAPOOQ010000651.1 GCA_026713345.1 Gemmatimonadota bacterium
GCAGGGGTGTTCCCAGCCGCTGCCCCCGCGCGAGTGCGCTCTCTCTGGCGTCTCCACAGTCCGTCAGTGGTGCTTGCAAGCAGGCAAGAGAGCTGTCCAGCGATGCTCACATGATTTCCGACGCGGGAGCGACGATCTGCGGTTCTCGAAGGCGGACGTTGCGCGGTGCCGGGGGATGCTGTCGCGCCGAGAGTTCGTCGCCGTCGAGGAGCGTAGCGCCGGTCGGCCCGTCGCGCCGATGGCGTACCGCAACTTGCGGAGCCGAGGCCGCACGCCACGCACAGCCCACGGGCCAGCCGAATCGTCGCGCTGATGGCGTACCGCAACTTGCGGGGCCGAGCGACCGCGGGCGAGCACGGGGGACGCCGACAGGAGGGCCGCATCGTGTGGCTGATGCACTGTGTCTGACGTACTGATCATGGGAAACGGCATCGTGGGCAACCTGGCGGCCGCCTGGTTCAGGCGGCACATGCCCGCTCTGCAGGTCACCGTCGTGGGGCCGGCGGCCAGGACCCTGCCGGTCGTGGGCGAATCGCTGGTCGAGTTCTCCACGCAATTCCTGCAGGAGATCGGTCTTGGACGGCATCTCGTCGAGGAACAGCTTCCGAAGTACGGCCTCACGTTCTACTACAAGCTGGAGCCCACGGTTTCCGGAGACCCGCGCTATATCGTGGACGGCCTTCCCACCAATCCGCCCCAGCCGTCGTTTCTCGTCAACCGGTCCAGCTTCGACGACGCGTTGGGGAGATTCAATCGCCGCAACGGCGTCGAGCACGTCGACGGCAAGGTGGCGCGGGTCGAGCTGGAGCAGGCAGCGCACAGGATTACCGCGCGTGGCAGCGACGGCACGGAGCGGACATGCACGGCCCGCTGGGTGATAGACGCGACCGGACGACGCCGACTGCTGGCCCGCCAACTGCGTCTCGAGGACAGCGTGCCATATCAGCGCAGCTCGTTCTGGTTCCGCCTGGCGGATTTCGACCCGTCCATTCTCGATCGCGTCGACGCCGTCGGGAACGGCCGCCGCCGCCCCGACGGGTACTATGCCACGCATCACTTCTTCGGACGGGGCAACTGGGTCTGGCTGATTCCGATGCGGGCCGGACGTGCGGGGCAGATGATGAGCGTGGGTCTGACCTGCAGGCCGGACCTGTTTCCCGACCCCATGACGTCCGTACCGGAGTTTCTCGACCGGATGACCCGCGAGCATCCGGTACTGGGAGACCTCGTTCGCAGCGGACGGGTGGTCGACACCAACCTGTACCGCAACTACATGTACCGCGCCCGGCAACGGTACTCCTCCCAGGGGTGGTTCCTGGTCGGGGATGCCGCGGATACGGTGGATCCGCTCTACAGCACCGGGCTCGCGCTGGCGGCCATGGCGATCCAGCAGGTGGGCGCGATAATCCGGCGCGAGCTGGACGGCAGCCTGACGGAGGGATTCGTCTCCGATCTCGACCTGGCCTACGCCCGCTTCCGGAGTCTGGGGGAGGAACAGGTCGCGAGGTTGTACGACGTGATGCAGGCCGGCTATCAGTGCCGCCTGCGCATGCATCTCCACGTGGTCAGCTTCTTTCACATGGCGCTGCCGCTGCTTCTCCACGGGTATCACGCCGATGCCGTCGGGGCGGCGATGATGGCCCGTCTGGGAGGGCCGGCGCATGGGCTGGGCCGGCAGTTGACCGACTTCGAGCCGCTCATCGCGCAGGCAGCCGCGCAACAGGCGGCGGGAGCGGCCTGCACCGGGGCGAGGGTGCATTCGGCCTTCACGCTGAACCACTCCTGGTTCGAGCAGTGTCGCGACGACCAGATCCCGCGCTCGTTGCATCGAATGTTCCGGCACATGGCCGCCTTGCGCCTGCGGCTCATGTGGAAGGCCGGAGTGCGGTCGTGGCTCGATCCGGTTCAATTGGGCGGGCTGCTCAAGTCCCTCGTCTGGGCAGTGGCGGTCGGAGCGTTCGGAAAACGCAGTCTCAAACGGAGCGGACTGGCTCGGCGGCTGTTCGCGCCCGGTCGTGACGACGGTCGCCCGCGATTCCTCTCCGCGCACCCGTCGCGGACGGAGCTCACCCGATGACGACGGAGTCCGGCCGGTCGCGGCCGCGAATCGTGTCGCTCACGACCGCGGTGCCGCCCCACCGGGTCCCACAGGACGAGGCGATCAGCTTCTTCCAGCGGCGCTTCGACATTCCGCCGGCGCAGCGCGAGCGTCTGAAGGCGGTCTTCCACAACGCCGCTATCGAGACGAGGTACGCCGCCGCGCCCATCGATTGGTACGAGCGGGCGCGAACCTTCGAGCAGAAGAACAATCTGTACATCGACCGGGCGGTGGAACTGCTCAAGCAGGTGACCGTGGACAGTCTGGCCGCGGCGGGCCTCGAGTGCAGGGATGTCGACATGCTCGTCACGGTGTCGTCGACCGGCATCGCGTTGCCCGCGCTGGATGCGCGGCTGATGGAGGAGCTGCCGTTTCGGCGCAACGTGCAGCGCCTGCCGCTGTTCGGCCTGGGCTGTGCGGGCGGGGCCCTGGGGCTGGCGCGCGCCGCCGCCTGCGCGAGCGCCCAGCCCGGCAGCCGCATCCTGTACCTGGTCGTCGAGCTCTGCACGCTCACGTTCTGCGGCGGCGATCGGTCCAGCGCGAACCTCGTCGCCACGGCTCTGTTCGGCGACGGGGCGGCGGGCGCGGTGCTGACCACGGAGGGAACGGGGCTCGCGGTCAAGGCGTGGGGCGAGCATACCTGGCCCGGCAGCCTGGACGTCATGGGCTGGCAAGTAACACAGGACGGGCTGGAGGTGCGGCTGTCGCGCGGCGTTCCCGACATCGCCCGACACCAGGTGCGGCCTGTCACCGACGAGTTTCTCGGTTCCGTCGGTCTGGAGCTCGCCGACGTCGACGATTTCATCTGTCACCCCGGCGGGGCCAAGGTTCTGGAAGCGCTCGAAGACGCCTTCGGTCTCCCGGCCGGGGGCCTCGCGGCGTCCCGGGGAATCCTGCGCGACTACGGCAACATGTCGGCGGTCACCGTGCTCTTCATCCTGAGGCGCATTCTCGAGACCCCGGCCGCCGGC
>JAPOOQ010000652.1 GCA_026713345.1 Gemmatimonadota bacterium
GACCACGATCATCCACGAACTGTCCCACAACCACCTCTTCGTGCCCGGCCGGGTGCGCTTCAACGAGAGCTTCGCGACCTGGGTGGGCAGGACCGGCAGCGTCGAGTTCTTCTGCACCCGGCCCGGCGGCGGACCCGACACCGTCTGGTGCAACCGGGCCCGGGACCGCTGGGTCGACACCATGCGCTTCTCGGTCTTCCTCGATGGACTGGTCGGCGACCTGGAAGCGCTCTACGCGGACACCCTGGCCACGAGCGACGACAAGATCGCCGCGCGCGAGGCCGTCTTCGAACGCCACCTGGACCGCTTTCGCGACGAGGTGCAGCCCACGTTCGTCGCCTTCAGCTTCGCCGGATTCGCGTCCCTGCCGCTCAACAACGCCACGCTGCTCAGCCGCATGCGCTACTACCACCGCCTCCCCGCCTTCCAGTCCCTCCTGGAGGCCCACGACGGGTCCCTGGCCGACGCCGTAGAATCGCTGCGCACGGGCGTGAAGACGGCGGACGACCCCTTCTCCCTGCTTCCGGCCACCAGTGGCGACGCTCCCTCCGGGACCTCGTCCGCTCCTGTTCCTGCGGCGTCCGGACTGCAAAAGAGTCCCGATATTTTTTAGCTTTCTCGCTTGATTGCCCCCTTCGACGGCCCGAGCGCCCCAGCGAAACCCGAGTCGCGGCATGGACCCGCAGCGTAGCTCCACCACTTCTCCCGCCATGCCCGCGGAAGCCGACAAGGCGTACGACCCCGTCGCCGTCGAGGCCAGCTGGCGGGCGCGCTGGGACCGGGACGGGACCAACTCCTTCACGCTCGAAGAGCTTCGCACCGCCGAACGGCCGTTCTTCAACCTGATGATGTTCCCCTACCCCTCCGCCGAGGGGCTGCATGTGGGCAACATCTACGCCTTCACCGGGGCGGACGTTTTCGGGCGCTTCAAGCGCCTGCAGGGGCATGAAGTCTTCGAGCCGATCGGGTTCGACGCCTTCGGGATCCACTCCGAGAACTTCGCGCTGAAGACGGGCGTGCACCCCACCGAACTGATCCCCGCCAACGTGGCGAACTTCCGCCGGCAGCTGCGCCGGATCGGCGGGATGTTCGACTGGGATCACACGGTCGACACGACGGACCCCGACTACTACAAGTGGACCCAGTGGCTCTTCCTGCAGCTCTACAGGCACGGGCTGGCGGAGCAGAAGGAAGCGCCGGTCAACTGGTGCCCGTCGTGCATGACCGTGCTTGCGAACGAACAGGTGATCGTGGGAGCGTGCGAACGGTGCGCCACGGGCGTGGAGCAGAGGTTCATCCGCCAGTGGTTCTTCAGGATCACCGAATACGCGGAGCGGCTGCTGGGCAACCTGAAGCACATCGACTGGTCGGATACGACGCTGAAGGCGCAGCGAAACTGGATCGGGCGCTCCGACGGCGCGGAGCTTCACTTCCCGGTCGCGGAGGGGAACGGCGCCGGGCCGCAGCGGATCACAGTCTTCACCACGCGGCCCGACACCGTTTTCGGGGCCACCTACGTGGTGCTGGCGCCGGAGCACCCGCTCGTCGACGCCGTCACCAGCGACGACTGCCGCGAGGAGGTTGAGGCGTACCGGGCCAGGACCAGCGCGATGGATCTGGTGGCCCGGAAGAAGGTCGAGAAGCACAAGACGGGGGTCTTCACGGGGGGCTACTGCGTCAATCCTGCGAATGACGAGCTCATACCGGTCTGGATCGCCGACTATGTGCTGATGGGATACGGCACGGGCGCGATCATGGCGGTGCCGGGACACGACGAACGCGACTTCGACTTCGCACAAGCGTTCGGGCTGCCCATCGTCCGCGTGATCGCGGAGGAGGGCGAGGACGCATCCACGCCGCTCGATATCGCGTACGAATACCCCACCGGGACGCTCGTCAATTCGGGCCGCTACGACGGCCTGGACGTCGACGCGGGCACGATGGCGATCGTCGAGGATCTGGCGGCCAGGGGACTTGCCGAGGCCAAGGTCATCTACCGGCTCCACGACTGGTGCATTTCGCGCCAGCGGTACTGGGGCCCGCCGATCCCGATCATCCACTGTGCGGCGTGCGGCCCGGTGCCCGTCCCGGAGGAGGACCTGCCCGTCGTCCTTCCCCATGTGGAGGACTTTCGGCCGGACGCATCCGGTGTCAGTCCCCTGTCGCGCGTGAGGGAGTGGTACGAGGTGGCCTGCCCCTCCTGCGGCGGCGACGCCACCCGCGAGACCGACGTTTCCGACACCTTCCTGGACAGCGCCTGGTACTTCCTGCGCTATCCGTCCACCGACTTCCCCGACCGCGCCTTCGACGCCGAGATCACGCGCCGCTGGCTGCCCGTCGACTGTTACATCGGCGGCAACGAGCACGCCGTCCTGCACCTGCTCTATTCGCGCTTCGTGGTCATGGCGCTGCACGACATCGGGCTGCTCGATTTCGAGGAGCCGTACGACCAGTTCCGCGCGCACGGCCTGATCATCCGCGAGGGCGCCAAGATGTCGAAGAGCAAGGGGAACGTGATCATCCCCGACCCGATCATCGAGCGCTACGGCGCGGACACCTTCCGGCTCTACCTCATGTTCCTCGGTCCCTTCATCGAGGGCGGGGACTACCAGGACCAGGGGATTTCGGGCCCGCACGGCTTCCTGCACCGCCTGTGGGAGTCGGTGGTGGCGGCTGTGGATGAGGCGGATCATGGCAACCACATCGATCCCGCGGTCGAGCAGAAGCTGCATCAGACGATTGCGCGGGTCACCGAGCAGGTGGGAACGCTCCGCTACAACACGGCGATCGCGGCCATGATGGAGTATCTGAACGCGGCGCGCGCCGGGGGGCGGACGCCTGCCCGCGCTGAGATCGAGCCGCTGGTGTGCCTGGTGGCGCCCTTCGCGCCGCACATCGCCGAGGAGCTGTGGCGGCGGCTGGGCCACGAGGGGAGCATCTTCGACGGCGCCAACTGGCCGGCGTTCGATACCGCCAAGGCGGCCGAGAGGGTAGCGCGGGTGGCCGTGCAGGTGAACGGGCGCGTGCGGGGCACGGTATCGGCGCCTGCAGGCGCGGACACGGAAGCCGTGGTGGCGCTGGCCAGGTGCGAGCCGAACGTCGCGCGCCACCTGGAAGGCAAGGAAATCCGCCGGACCATACATGTGCCGGACCGGCTCCTGAACTTCGTGGTCGCGGAGGCGGCGGCGGTCGGGGGCGCGTCCGGATGAGCAAATCTTGAACAGGCGGAAGCGAGGCTGACGCATGGCCCAGGCCGTGGCGGGGACGACCATCGAGAAGCTGGCAATCGACACCATCAAGGTCCTGGCCATGGACGCCGTGCAGGCCGCCAACTCCGGCCACCCGGGCACGCCAATGGCGCTCGCCCCCTTCGGCTACGTCCTCTGGACCCGCCACCTGCGGCACGATCCCCGCGCTCCCGGCTGGGTGGACCGCGACCGCTTCGTCCTCTCCGCCGGCCACGCGTCGATGTTCCTGTACAGCCTGCTCCACCTGTGCGGCTACGACCTTTCGCTGGACGACATCAGGAACTTCCGCCAGTGGGGAAGCCCCACCCCCGGCCACCCCGAATACGGCCACACGCCCGGCGTCGAGACCACCACCGGCCCGCTGGGACAGGGCGTCGCGAACACCGTGGGAATGGCGCTGGCGGAGCGCTGGCTCGCGCATCGCTACAACCGCCCCGGCCACCCGGTCGTCGACCATCACACCTACGCGCTGTGCTCCGACGGCGACCTCATGGAGGGGATCTCCCACGAGGCCGCCGAGATCGCGGGACACCAGCGGCTGGGGAAGCTCATCTGGGTCTTCGACGACAACCGCATCACGATCGAGGGGGCCACCGACCTCGCCACGGTCACCGACCAGCGCAGGCGGTTCGACGGGTACGGGTGGCACACGCTCCACGTTGAGGACGGCGCGGACACGGCGGCGATCGACGCCGCGCTCACCGCCGCCCGCGCCGAGACCGACCGCCCCTCGCTGATCGTGATGACCACGACGATCGCCGACGGCAGCCCCAACATGGCCGGGACGGCCGACACGCACGGCGCCCCGCTCGGCGCGGACGAGATCGCCGCCACCAAGCTCAACATCGGCTACCCGTCGCTGGAGCCCTTCCATGTGGAGCCGGCCGCGCTGGCCCACTGGCGGCAACGTGCGGGCAGGCGGGCGGATGCACACGCGTCGTGGGCGCGCCGCATGAAGGCCTACCGCGCGGCGTTCCCCGAGCTGGCGGCCGACTTCGAGGCGGCTGCCGCGGGCGAAATGCCGGACGGCTGGGAAAAGGCGCTCCCGGACCTGACCTCGGCGCCCGCCACCGCGACCCGCAACCATTCGGGCAAGGTGCTGCAGGGCGTAGCCGGCGCGATCCCCACCATGATCGGCGGCTCGGCCGACCTGGGCGGCTCCAACAAGACCGACATCGCAGGCGGCGGCGACCTCCTCGCCGACAACCCCGGCGGCCGCATCATCCACTTCGGGGTGCGCGAGCACGCGATGGGCGCGGTCATGAACGGGATGGCACTACACAGGGGCGTCCACCCCTTCGGGGGCACCTTCCTCATCTTCTCCGACTACATGCGCCCCGCCATCCGGCTCGGGGCACTCATGGGGCTTCCGGTCACCTACGTCTTCACTCACGACAGCATCGGCCTCGGCGAAGACGGTCCCACGCACCAGCCCATCGAGCAGCTCGCCGCGCTACGCGCGATCCCGGGCCTGCTCGACCTGCGTCCGGCCGACGGCCCCGAGACCGCCGAGGCCTGGCGCGCGGCGCTGCGGTACCGCGCTGGCCCATCCTTCCTGTCGCTCACCCGGCAAACGGTGCCCGTCATCGACCGCGGACCCGGCCAACCCGCGGCCGCCGGACTACACCGAGGCGCCTACACCCTTCGCGACCCGGTATCCGGCCGGCCCGACGCCGTGATCATCGCCTCCGGCTCGGAAGTGGGCATCGCCCTGGAGGCCCGCAAGGCTCTGGCCAGCGAGGGAATCGGCGTTCGGGTTGTGAGCATGCCCAGCTGGCGCCTGTTCGCGGCTCAATCCCCCGAATACCGCCGACAGGTGTTGCCCGACGATGCCTTCAAGGTCTCCGTGGAGGCCGGGAGCACGATGGGCTGGGACCGGTGGGTCGGCTCGAATGGCGCATCGATCGGGATCGACCGCTTCGGCGCCTCGGCACCCTTCGGGGACATTTATCGCCACTATGGGGTAACACCTGAAGCGGTCATTGAGGCCGTCCACGCCGGGATTGCGCGCTAACGCCCCGTGGACAACCCCGGCGTGAACGTTTTGGCCCCGCTACGGGTCAGTTTCAGTAGGGGATTCCGATTGGCGGGACAGTTGCGGGGAGACGAACGAGGCCGAATGACCGTTTGCAAGACTGTTTTGGCCTGTTTCCTGACAGCATGGGCGTTGGCGATGCCGCTGGACCTCGCCGCCAGCCAGGACACGACCAAGGTCGTCCGCATCCGCGGAGTGGTGGTCGAAGTTCCGCGGCCAGCCACCACGACCGGAGGAACCAGCGCCATCGAGATCTCCCTGGACTCGTTGGCCATCGCCGCCCCAACCGCCGAGGAACTGCTGCGGGGGATGCCGATGGTGCAGATCCGCGCCAACTCCCGCGGCGAGGCGCAACCCGACCTGCGCGGCGCCGAAGACCGGCAGATCGCCATCCTGCTCGACGGGATTCCCATCACGCTGGGATGGGACCACCGCACCGACGTGTCGATCATCCCGATCACCTCGGTGCGCAAGTTCACCATGCTGCGCGGCCTGTCGTCCATGCTCCACGGGCCCAACGTCCTGGGCGGAGCGCTGGAGTTCGATGTCGTTCGCGGCTCATCGGTGGCGGAGCCGCCTCCCTCTTTCACGGGAGCGTTTTCGCTGAACAACGAGGGAGCGGCCAACGTCGGAGTCACCAGCGCGGTTTCCTTCGTGGATGACGAGTCCGAGTGGGTGCTGAGAGCGGGTGGCGGATTCCGCGACAGTCCCGGACTCACGTTGCCGGGCGGCGCCCGCGACCACCCGAAGCTGCGCGAGGAGTTCCTCGCCGACGACAAGGGCCTGCGTCTCAACTCCGACCGGCGGCTCGTTGACGGATTTCTGGCCGCGCGGTACCGGGGCAGCGGGGGCACCTGGCTTTCCAGCCTTGTGTCCGTGAGCGATGCCGACCGTGGTGTCCCTCCCGAGGCGCATGTGGCTGATCCGCGGCTCTGGCGATATCCCGAGCAGGCCCGCCTGTTCATCGCTTTGTCCGGGGGAACGGAGAGGCAGCCGAATCGCTTCGGAGACTCCCAGGTCGAGGCCAACTTCGGTCTGGACCGCTCCACGACCGAGATCGACGAGTACGAATCCGCCTCGTATCAGAGGGTGGTGGACGGCGAGAGCGGGACCACGACGACCCTCACCGGGCGGTTCCTCCTGGATCACCTCATCAACGACGCCATCGATCTGCGCAGCGCGCTGACGATTGCGGACGTCAAGCATTCGGAGACCTTCGCGTCCGGCGGCGGGTTCGACTACCAGCAGCGTCTGTGGAGCCTCGGAGGCGAGGTCGAGGTTGCGAGCCGGGGCCTTCTCGGGCTGGGAGGAGGGGACACGCGGTGGACGCTGGGCGGGTCGCTGGACGGATCGGATACTCCCAGGTCGGGCGACAAGGAGCCGCTGGGAACATTCTCGGACTGGGGGATGCGCGCCGGATTGACCCGTCCCGCGGCCGGGGACCGGGTGCTGTACCACGCCGGCGTCAGCCGCCGCACCCGCTTCCCCTCCCTTCGCGAACTCTATTCGGGCGCGCTAGGGCGCTTCCGGCCCAGCCCCGATCTAAAGCCCGAGAGCCTGGTCACCGCCGAGGCCGGTGTGACCTTCGATACCGGCGACGGGCTGTCGCTTCAGGTCGTGGGGTTCCACCACCGCCTCACCGACGCGATCGTGCGAACCTCCACGATCACTTCCGAGGGCCCGCGATTCCAGCGCGTGAACCGTGACGAGGTGCGGTCGACGGGACTCGAGATCGCGGCTGCCGGATCGCTCGGCGCGCTCGCCTACGGAGGCGGCATAACCTGGAAGGACGTGGGCGTGATCGATCCCCATGAGCCGGGCTCCGAGCAGCGGGCCGAGTACCAGCCGAATCTCTCCGGTACGGCGAACCTCGCCTTCGCGGGGCCGGGAGGCGTCACCCTGAACGGGTTCGGGGCCTATCGCGGGGTGCAGTATTGCCGCAACGTCGAGGTCGCCGGTTTCGAGAAGATGGATGCCAGCGCCACATTCGACATCGAGGCATCGCGCGCATTCGTGGTGGGCGGGCCGAGGTCGGGCCGCGTGGCCGGAGCCACGGTCGGGGTCGCGAACCTGACGGACTCGACCGTGCTGGACCAGTGCGGGCTGCCCCAGGCGGGACGCACCTTCCGCATCCAGTTCACGATCCGGTAGCGGAGCGCGGCACCCGCCCTACACGACCTCCAGCACCTCGGCCGGCAGCCACCCCACCTTCCCGTCCGCCAGTACGATCTCGACCCACTCCCCCGCGCGGCGGTCGATCCGCACCTTCGTCCCCTCGTGCAGGGTGAACACCGTCAGCCCCCCCTCCTCGGACGGCGCGCTGAGCACCCTTGCCTCGGCGGCCATCACCACCGCCTCCTCAGGCTCGGCCACCCCGGTCTCGCGCACCAGCAGCGTCGCGCCGAGCACCGCCGTGGCCACCCCCGCGGCGTACGCGGTGCGCCTGAGCGCCGCCCGCCACCCCGCCGGGCGCCGCAGCACGATCATCACCAGGGCCGCGCCCAGCAACAGGTAGCACGTCACCACCAGCCCCGTGAGCACCCCCCGCGGAATCAGCCCCATCCACCAGTCGAACGCGGACAGGAGCCAGAAGCGCGGCATGGGCTCGATCCGGTCGAGCAGCCGCTGATTGACCAGCTCGAGGTTGGCCCGAATGTCGTCGTTCGACGGGTCGAGGCGAGCGGCCCGCTCGTAGTTGAGGACCGCCTCCCCGAGCTGGCCCAGACGAACGTGGGCGTTGGCCAGGTTGTAGTAGACCTCGGCGGACTCGAAGCCGCCCTCCAGCACCGCGTTGTAGCTGGCGGCGGCCCCGGCGAAGTCGCCTTCCTGGTAGAGGCGGTTGCCCTCGTCGAAGAGCGGCTGCTGCGCCGCGAGGGTGGCGGGGGGCGGCCGCACAACGCCCCGCGCGGCCCGCCCCCCCCCGCGGGGGGCCCACCCGCGCCCGCGCGCCCCCCCGACCCCTCCGCGCCCCGCGACCCCCTGTCCGCGCGGGGCACCCGCCACTGCCAGGAAGGCGACTTCGCCGGGGCCGCCGCCAGCTACAACGCGGTGCTGGAGGGCGGC
>JAPOOQ010000653.1 GCA_026713345.1 Gemmatimonadota bacterium
CAAGGTGATCGGCATGCGCGGGAATCAGCAAGGGGGTCTATTCGGGCCACATGTAGGTCGTCTTGCCGCACGGATGCACCAGACGTTCGCGGGACTTGGTTGGTCGATCGTGCAGGTCCCGCCATGAACCGCGAAGTCCACGGACGACTGGGAGAATCGAGATGGCGGCGTCCCACTCGTGCTCGTTCTCAGGTTCGACATCGACACCGAGCCATGAGGTCAGGCGGTCGTTCATGACGGATTTGTTCGCGCCGCTGTAGTCGTAAGGCTCTTCGAGCAGAGCGTAGTAAAGCACCTTGGGGTGGGTCTCGGTGACGAAGATGTCGGGGAAGGCTCGGCGCACGGCGAGCAGCACCGCCATTCCGTTGACGCTCACGGCTCCGTAGAGCGAGTTTGGCGCTACGATGGAGTCCTTCACGGGGCAATAGCGATCTCGAAGCCGCCAATCCGCCGGACGCCAGCCACTGTGACCAGTTCCCCAGCAGGTGAGGGTGTCGATCCCGAGCCCCAAGGGCTTTTCGCCCCCGAGAATCGACCGAACCACGTCCTCTGCGGTTTGGAGAATCTTCGTGGTGACGCAGACGATATCCCCGTCCCGAACCTTCGCTCGGGCAAATCCATGGTTGCCGTTGCCGCCAGGGTCATACCCAACCACGGTGCCGGTCATCGGCATACGGTCAACTGTCGTGTCTACATTACAATCTGTCATGTTCTGCTTACATTCCTGAGGAATCTTGCTACGAACACATCTGGCGCGGCATCGAGCAACTGCCGCTTCCAGGAGCCCACCGGTCGGGATGGAGCTTATACCGCGCGGCGATCGCCTCCACGCTGTCACGCTTCTGCAGCGCCTCCAGAGCCACCCGGCCCCTGAACTCCGCCGGGAATCGTCGTCTCTTCCTAGCAGCTATCTCGGTGCTCCCCCTTCACACTGAATCTATGGTCTGGAACACACTCCACACCATCGTCGGCGCGGCCATCCCGTTCCGCTGACCCTGGGCCCGACGCCCACGCCAACCGCCGCGCAGCTGGCTGCACCGAGCTGGGACCATCTTCGCTCGGCCACCGACACGATCGAGGCGATCACGATCCACCCGCCCATCGCGGCCCGTTTCCAGTGCTCCGAGCACCCGCTGGGTGCGGAGGACCACGTCCCCGACGCGCTCGGCGCCGACTGCGTCGTGGTGCGGAGGGACGGCCACTGCGAGTAGGCCGTCGGCAGCGGATCGTCTGCCAGATCCGTACCGGGGACACAGGCACCTCCCCGATAGCGCTGAGCTTGCGCTACGAGTCCTGGAAGAGCACTCCCGGGCGGCGGCGAAAGGAGAGCAGAAACCTGACTTGACGGCTAGGCTATCTTGAGTTACGGTGCTCGTCCCTTGGAATACTCTGAACCCCTAAAGCGCAGGAGACGCCCTGGATGTCAGACCAGGAAGCCGATCGGTCGCCAAAAGAGACGCCGCCTCCTCTGCCGTCTACGATTGTCGGCGAAATCAGGCCCACGCCCGTGGTTGCGCATAACGTGTGGGTGGGGATCAGCGGAGGCCACCTCGTTCTGGCTCACTTCTTCGCGGACCACTATGCCCCCCCCGTGAAGTGGGCTTGGCATAGTGACGAGATGGGGACAGTCACGGAAGTTCCAGACGAACTCCACATCGTCCGCGAGTATGTTGCCACACTCGCGATTCCGCCTTCCCATGTCAGGGAAATAGCCGCCCGGCTGATCGGCGCAGCTGATGCCATCGACAGGGCTAACGCACACGCTGCGAGGCTGGCCCAAGAAGCGGAGACCTCTGATGAGTGAGCTAGCGGTAGCTGAACATAACCTCCTCGGCAATCTCGTTGCCGGACTGAATCAGGCCAACCCATACACACGGTCGAACCTCCTTACCCAGTTTTCCTATGACCATAAGATCACCATGCGTGGCGAGCTATCGGGCACTTCGCCGCGCCTGTCTTGGAGACAGTCCTACGATTTTCAGCTTCACGTCAACTACATGCCGTGGTATCCGCAATGGCCCCTAGTGGATCGTATCGTCTTGGACGCCGAGACGCTGTTTGGTCGCGACCTCCGTTCGGCACCGGTCGGCCATCAAGTGCTTCAGGTGAATCTCCAATACGCACTAGGTCCATACGTGATCGTGGACGGAGAGTGGTGCTCCTGGTGGGAAGATGAGGACTTAGGGGTAGTTATCCAGAGGAAGCCATGGAGCCTACTTGGAACCGGAAAGACTTTGCGGGACGCGATCGACAATTTCCGTGAAAACGCGGCACGCCATGCTGTCGGGATGCAGCACGAGAAGTTCGGCGAGATGACCGAAGACGCTTGGGAGATGCGGGGCTTCGTCGTGCGTTACCTTCCCCACAATGGGTAGAACGTACTCGCGCCGACAAATTGAGCGGGGACTGAAGCGCAAGGGTTTCGCCACGGACTTCAATGACCATCGGTACCTCCGCTTCATACTCGACGGAGAGCGTACGCACATTAGGACTTTCGTGCAGCATGGTGGCGGAGGTAGGGATGTCGGTGTTAGCCTCCTCAAGCTAATGGCGATCGAGTGCTATCTGAGTCTCCCGGATTTTCGCAATCTCGTAGCCTGTCCATTCACGAAGGAGGAATACGAGCAACGCTATCGGGACGCGTTGGTGAGCGAACGACCTCCTTGGCACCAGGGGTTTCGCCTTCTGCCAGCGAATAGCCCGTCGGCGCTTCCGAGAACCTCCGAGCGCCTGTCGAAACCAAGTGTCAATCCCCACCCTCCCGATCCCTACCCCGTTATGACCCCTTGCGAACTGTGTGACGATACCTGTGACCGGCAACTGCTACCCACTAAGATGTCTGACCTCGTGGTGTGCCGGAGCCATGGATTCAGCTTCTACATCACGCTAGCGGGCCGTCATGAGCTCGAGAGCGTCCGGAATACCGAGAGTGCCATGGCCACCCAACGCGTCCTCCGACGGATCGTTGCGGCCGGCAAGCAGGAGCACGCCGAGGGCAACCTTCTTCGCATCACCAGCACGTTTGTCCGAATCATGGCAGATCGCCTAGTCGACGACTAGCCCCTCGCGACCGGGCAACCTGCATTTCGCGGGAGCGGCCACTGGCCTTCCGTCAATGCGCGGACCAACTACTCTGACTTCGCACCCGCCGAACTTGACACCAATGGTCGCTGGCTGTAGGATATAATACACCCAATGCGAATCACTAATACCTCCGCGACAACGGATCGTACAGCCCGCACCCGAGTGTTGTGCGCCATGTATGTCCTTCGCATAGACTCAGGAACACAACATGCAACTAAAGACAATTCACGTTACCAACTTTCGCTCGGTAGACGACAGCAGCGAGTTCGACGTCGAGCAAGTGACCTGCCTCGTCGGAAAGAACGAAGCAGGGAAGAGTGCTGTCCTCTTGGCGTTGGCCGCCTTGAACCCGAACAAGGCTACACCGGTTGCCCTCGATAAGGAACGAGATTACCCGCGCCGCCATTTGACTCGCTACGGGCAGATTCACGGCAATGAAGAGGCGGTCGCAGTCCGGACTGTCTGGCAACTGGATGCACCCGAGATCCAAACGATCGCTGCCGAGTTAGGTGAAGGCGCCGTGGGATCCAGGGTGGTCGAAGTTCGTAGGCGGTACGAGGAGCACCTTGAGGTCGCCGTGCAACTTAACCACCCAGCGATAGTGAAGCACCACTTGGACCTATTCGCCCTGAACGCTTCAGAGCGGTCGATGCTGAAATCGCCCGAGACGATGGCCGAACTCATCGAAACGCTAGACGCTCTCTCGGCTCCTACCGAAAAGCACTCGCGGCTACAGCAACACTTGAATGAATACGGCGACATCGACGTGCGTGTGCGAGACCTCGTTCTCGGCGCACTTCCGAGCTTCATGTATGTGTCTTCTTACGACCGGATGGCTGGTGCGATCCAGATCGAACAGACACTGGATAGAATCGCGTCCAATGAAATCAACCATGATCAATACCGAGGGTCGCGCCTATTTGTTGCGTTCTTGGAACATGCCGGTGTGGCCCTGACTTCAATAGTGAACGTCCCCACGTTTGAGACCTTCAACGCACTGCTGAAGGCAGCATCTGCCAACATCACCGACCAAGTCCTCGAATACTGGTCCCAAAATCCAGACCTTAACGTTGAGGTGAGCATCGACATGGCGCGCCCCGGCGATCTCCCGCCCTTCAACACAGGAACCGTTGCGAGAGCTCGCATATGGAACAACCTGCATCGTGTGGACACGCCATTCTCTGAACGCAGTGCGGGATTTGTCTGGTTCTTCTCGTTTCTTGTAAAATTCGCTCAAGTAAAAAAGGCAGGCGGTCCCGTTGTCTTGCTCTTGGACGAACCAGGGCTATCGTTGCACGGAAGAGCGCAGGGGGACCTCTTGCGGTTCATCAACGACAAACTGGCACCGTTCCACCAGGTCATCTATTCCACCCACTCCCCATTCATGGTTCCTGCCGACGAGCTACAGCGTGTGCGAGTCGTCGAGGACAAAGTGGATCGAACGTCCGCTCGCCCCAAGTCCTATGGGACGAAGGTAGGTCAAGACGTTCTTGAGGTCGAAGCGGATACGCTCTTCCCACTGCAGGGCGCATTGGGCTACGAGGCGACGCAGAGCCTATTCGTCGGTAAACACACCCTGCTATTGGAGGGACCGAGCGACATTCTGTATCTGCAAGCCCTCTCTGGCACACTCGAGGCACGTGGCAGGACGAAACTGGATTCGCGGTGGACGATGTGTCCAGCCGGGGGCATCGACAGGATCATGCCATTTGTTTCTCTGTTCGCCGGCAAGGACTTGCACGTTGCGGTCCTGACTGACTACGCGCATGGATCTAAGGGGACGGCCAATAGGATACGGCGGTCGGACATTTTGCGGGCAGGTCACTTTCTTACAGTGGCTGACTTCGTCAGCGCCCCGGAAGCGGACATAGAAGACATTTTCGATGCGGACCTTTACGCCGACATTGTGAATCAAAGCTACCGGTTGCCAGAATCCCATCGTATTAAGAGCCAGGCACTTGCCCAAGATACGTCCACTACACGTGTGGTAAGAAAGGTGGAGAAGACCTTTGGCTTGATGCCGGAGACCATTCCTGAGTTTGACCACTACACTCCCGCGGCGTGGCTGATCCGAAACCCAGACATCCTCTCCGGGGAGTCGGAAGCAATTCGACGAACTCTCGCGGTGGCAGAGCAGGTCTTCAAGACCATCAACAGTCTCTTGGATTAGTAACTATTCGCACCGCGCCTGCATGGTCAGGCCGACCTGCAGGTGAGCGACGACGAACGGCGCGGGCATGATCTCGAACCCGAACACCCGCCCGGTGGCCGCCTTCCTCACCGCCTGGCCCGCGAGCGCCCCGAGGCCCTGGCCCTCCAGATTCAGCGCGATTCGGCGGAGCACCTCCGCCAGGTAGGCCCCGGTGCCGCAGCACGGGTCCAGCACATAGACGTTCTCCGCCGCCAGCCCTTCCGCGATGCCGAGATCGTCCTTGAGCGCCTTGTCCACCCGGGCCACCATGTAGCGGACCACCTCCGACGGAGTGTACCAGACGCCCAGCTGCTTGCGCAACGCCGGGTCGAAGGCTTCGAGGAACGGCTCGTAGAAGTACGGCACCGCATCGCCCTCGTTGAACCGCGAGAAGAACGCGGCCTGGTCCACGCGGTTGAGCGCCGCCGACGTCCAGTCCAGGACCTCGACGAGGCCGAGCGGCTTCAGCCGGCCCGGATCGGACAGCTGACCGAACAGCGCGCGCAGCACCGGGGCCCGCAGGTGCCAGACGGCTTCGCGCCATCGGACCCTCCGCGGGCCGTGGCCAGCCTCGAACAGCGGGCCGTCCCTGCCCTGCTCTTCACGCGACCAGAGCACCCACGCGGAGAAGATCCCGTAGAACAGCGTCTGGATCAGCGTCGAACGGAAGAAGCGCTCCCCGCGCTCGCCCTCGAAGCGGATCCCGAGCGTCTCCTCCAGCGCCGACCGCAGCGCCGCGAGCGATGCCGGGTTTCCCGCCGCCTCCAGCCGGGACAGTCCGTCGCGGGCGTACGAAGCGAGCAGCCAGGCCAAGTCTCTCGGCTCGGCCAGGGTCGCCTGGTGCGAGAGGGCCCGGGCAAGGTATTCGCCGAGCCCCGCACCCACATCGTGGGCGAACGTGCGAGGCTTCTCCACCTTGCTCCAGAAGTCGTCCGCATCCTCCGCCAGCCGGAAGGGTTCGAGCCTGGCCGGGCTGCCCGACCCGTCCGCGCCGACCAGAACGAAGTCGCGCAGGTTCGTCACCAGCACCAGCCG
>JAPOOQ010000654.1 GCA_026713345.1 Gemmatimonadota bacterium
CGCAACGGGCTGTTGCGCAACGTCTGCGTCGCCCTCGGCAACTGGGGCGCCCCGGAGGCGGGTCCGGTGCTGGAGCGCGCGGCGCACGACCACTCGGCGCTGGTGCGCGAACACGCCGAGTGGGCGCTGGCACGGATTCAGGCCGGGTGAGGGGTTCGTCGGGTCACTGAGGCGCTGCCCGAGGGGTTCCCTCGGCGCACAACTTGCCCTTGTACATGTACATCTAGATGTCTATCTTCATGTCCATGATCAAGGTCAACATCGCCGACGCCCGCGCCCACCTCTCCCGCTACCTCGCCCGTGTCGAGTCCGGGGAGACCGTCATGCTGTGCCGCCGGAACGTCCCGATCGCCGAACTCCGCCCGATCCGCACCGAGCCCGCGCAGGAGCGTCCGGTCGGGATCGATCGCGGCATGACCGTGCCGGCCAGCTTCTTCGAACCGCTGCCGGACGAGCTGTTGCGCGCCTTCGGGGTCACGGGGGGCGATCAGCCATGAAGCTCCTTGTCGACACCTGCACCTTCCTCTGGCTGGCCGCGGACGATGCACAGCTCTCCTGCACGGCCCGCTCGGCCTGTCGCGATCCGGAGAACGCGGTGTACCTGAGCGCACTGTCCGCCTGGGAGATCGCCATCAAGCACCGTATCGGCCGCCTCCCGCTCCCACATTCGCCGCGCCGCTACGTGACCAGCCGCCGGGAATGGCTGGGCCTCGAACCCCTCGCCTTCGACGAGGCCGCGGCGGCCCTGGATTCCCGTCTGCCACCCCTCCACGCCGATCCCTTCGACCGGGGCCTGGTCTCCCAGGCAATCCTGAACGGAATGACCATCGTGACCCCGGACGAGGCGATCGCCTGCTACCCGGCACCCATCCTATGGTAACCAGCACATCGTCCTGGCGCGGGCGCGCCGCCGCGGCCCTGGCCGCCCTCCTCCCCGTCCTGCTCCCCGCCCCCGCCACCGCCCAGCAGTTCGACCTCCTCATCCGGGGCGGCATGGTGCTGGACGGCACGGGAAGCCCCGCATTCCCCGCCGACATCGGCATTGTCGGCGACGAGATCGTCGCGATCGGCAGGCTCCCCGACGCCACCGCCACCCGCGTGATCGACGCGGCCGGCAAGTACGTCGTGCCCGGCTTCATCGACATGCACTCGCACGCCGACCGCGTCTTCGCGTCCGACAACATCGAGGGGCGGCGCGCCCACAACCTGGTCATGCAGGGGATCACGACCTCGGTCTTCGGTCCCGACGGGCGCAACCCGACCTGGCCGATGGCCGCCGAGATGGAGCTGTACCGCACGCCGGGGGTCGCCACGAACGTGGTGCCGATGGTGGGGCACGGGACCGTGCGCGGGCTCGTCATGGGCGACGACTACGAGCGGCCCGCGACCGAGGCGGAGATCGCCGGGATGGCGGCGCTCGTGCGCAGCGCCATGGAGGACGGGGCGTGGGGGCTGGGCGCCGGGCCCGAATACCGGCCGGGCCGCTTCAGCACGACGGAAGAGCTGATCGCGCTGGCGCGTGAGGTCGCGCCGTACGACGGCTTCTACTATTCGCACCAGCGCAGCCAGTCGCCGCTTCCGCTCTGGCAGCTCCCCTCAATGGTGGACGGCCAGCCGCTCACCGGGACCGAAGGGATGCGCGAGACGATCGAGATCGGGAGGGCGGCGGGGATCCGGGTGGTCGGGACGCACATCAAGGCCAAGGGGACCGACACCTGGGGGCACTCGACCACCGACATCCTCATGATCGAGGCCGCCCGGCGCGAGGGGGTGGACGTCTACCTCGACCAGTATCCCTACGAGACCTTCGGCGGCGGCCCCGTCGACGTGATCCCCGACTGGGGCTACGCGCCGCCGGGGACCGACCGCTCCGGCGGCGCCGATTCGCCGCTCTGGCGCGACGAAGAGCTGATGAGCCGACCGCTGGACAACCTCCGTGCCAATCTGGCGGACCCCGTCCTTGCGGCAGAGCTTGAGCGCGACACCGAGTACGTCCTCAGGCTGCAGGGTGGGGCCGACCGCCACATCGTCGTCGCGGCCCCCGACTTCCCGGAAACGGTGGGCCGCCATCTGGCCGAGATCGCGGCGGAGGCCGGGCGGACCCCATTCGAACAGCTCGTGCACTTCGCGCTGGAGTCCACCGAACTCGCGCCGGCCGGCGTTCGCTTCCGCCCCGTCGCCGGCCACCGCTTCGACGTCGAGAACTACATGCGCCAGGAGTACACCGCGACCTCCACCGACGGCTTTGTGTCGCTGCAGACCCGGCCCGGCCAGCACCCTCGTTCCTACGGCGCCTTCGTACGCAAGATCTCCCACTACGCGAAGGAGCGCGGCGCAATCACCCTTCCCTTCGCGGTGCGCTCTTCCACCGGGCTCCCCGCGCAGATCATCGGACTGCGCGACCGGGGGCTTCTCCGCGAGGGCTACAAGGCCGATCTGGTCGTCTTCGACTACGACGAACTCTCCTCGCCGGCAACCATCATGGAACCTGACCGGTACCCGACCGGTATGCTACATGTGATCGTCAACGGACAGTTCACCGTGGACGACGGCCGGCTCACGGGCGCCCTCCCCGGGGTGGTCCTGGACCGGCGCCAGAGAGACGCCAAGGCAAAGGGAGTAAGCGAATGATCATCCGAAACGTGAAGAAGCAGTTCACCGCAGCAGCCGTGCTCGCAGCGGCACTTCTCGTGATCCCCACGGACGCGGCGGCCCAATCCCGGGACCGTGTCCCCGCCGAAGGATTTTTCTGGGCCCAATTGGCCGCGCCCCTCGGCGAATTCAACGACAACGTGGGATTGGGTGGCGGCGTCGGCCTCGGCGGGCTTCTCTATCTGGGCGACCATCGTTATGCGGCCCTGCGCGCCGAAGGCAGCTTCGTCGTCTACGGCAGCGACACTGTCCGGCGTCCGCTGAGCCCGACCATTCCCTTCGTGGACGTCGATGTCGAGACCACCAACTCGATTCTGACGGCGGGGGTGGGCCCACAGATCTTCCTCGCAACCGGACCGATCCGGCCCTACATCTACGGGACGGTGGGCCTTTCCTATTTCGTCACCCAGACTTCCGTCAAGGGTGACCACGAAGACGAACCCATCGCCTCCACGACCAACTTCGACGACCTGAACCTGTTGCTGTCCGGCGGCGGCGGGCTCTCGGTGAAACTCCATAAGGGGGTCCATCTCGATCTGTCCGCCGTCTACAACCACAACGGACTGGCGGAATACGTGACCGAGGGCGGACTGCGCGAGTTGCGCGGGGGTGGCTGGGTGGCCGACCCCGTTGCTAGCAACGCCAACCTCATCACCTACCGGGTGGGGATTTCGATCGGGCCCAACTGGTGACGGCGGCCCGCCCCGCCTGGTGACGGCGCCGGTCCTGACGCCGCGACCAGGCGGGTCCGGGGTTCCTTCGCTTCGGCCTATCCTTCCGCGCCCAGGCGCTGCACCGCGTCGACGAGCTTGCCGACCTTGTCGGGGTCGGCCGCGCCCTCCTGCTGGTCCGCGAGTGAGGCCGCGAGCTCGTTCAGCATGTCGGTCCGCTCCGCGCCCATCGCCTCCTCCGCGGAGTCCAGGTCGCTCCTCGCCGACGCGATCCGCCGCGACGACAGCCCGCCCCAGCGCTCCAACTGGTCGAGGTAGGCGCGCGTGAGCGCGAAGGTTGCCGGCCACTCGTAGATGGGTTGGCCCTGCGAGTTGAGCTCGACCAGCACCACCGAATTGGCGGCGTCGATCTCGTTCTGGGTGAGCGCCTCGCTGGGAACGAGTTCGAAGATGTCGAGCCCCCGCGCGATCTCGGAGTTCACGATCACGCCGTTGTACCAGTAGACGGACCAGCTGCCCGCGCTCTGCATCCGCTCGGGGTTGAGCGGCCCGCGGTCGTGGTACCCGATCTCCACCGGGTTCGTCGGGTCGGTCCAGTCGATGAGCGAGATGCCGCCCTGGTACCAGCCCTGGATCATGATGTCGCGGCCCGGGATCGGGATGAGCGAGCCGTTGTGGGCGACGCAGTTCTCCAGGTTGGTCTGCGGAGCGGGCATCTTGTAGTAGCTCTGGAAGACCATTTCGCCGTCTTCAATGGTGAAGATGGCGTTGGCGCCCCACTCCATGGGGTCGTCCACGCGGCATTTCGGCCCACCGCCACCACCCCACTCGTCAGTGAACATGACCTTGCTGCCGTCGTTGCTGAAGGTCGCGGAGTGCCAGTACGAGAAGTTGGAGTCCGCCACCGCCGCTAGCCGGAAGGGATTCGCCGGATCGTTGATGTCCAGCAGCAGGCCGTAGCCGCCGCAGGCACCGCCCGCGAGGCCGATCGCCGGGTAGACGGTGATGTCGTGACACTGGGTCGGGCCCGGTCGCGGCTCCGGGGGACCTTCGTCCTCGTCTTCCTCTGCCGCCGCCATCTCTTCGGCGTCCATCCGGGCCTGCTCGTCGAAGTACGCCTGCAGCGCGGCGCTGTCGGCGGCGGTCGGGTCGCCCTCGCCCCCGCGCGCCTCCACGATGCTGTCCAGCATGGGGACGACCATCCGGTCGGGCATGACCCGATCCTGGCCCCGGCGGGTGGAGATGAACGCGCCTTCCGCGCGCGCCTCCTCGATCTCGCGGTAGTCCGCCGGCGAGAGCCCGTGCCGCGGCGGCGCGACCAGATCCTGGAAGATCCGCGGCGAAGTGACGATCGCGGCGGCCTGCGGGTCGTCCAGCGGCACCCGGATCACCTCGATCCGGAAGAGCGCCGAGTTGGGGTCCTCGTCGGGGGACAGGCCCGAGCAGCCGGCCAGCTCCTCGGGAGGCCGCACCGACGACGATCCGGAGACGTAGATGTAGACGTTCTCGTCGTCGCCCGGATGCTTGAGCACGGTGTGGGTGTGCGAGCCGCGGCAGGTCTGCACGTTCGCGACATAGTTCGGATTGGCGATGTCGGAGATGTCGAAGATGCGGATGCCGCGCAGGCGCTCGTGGCTGACCGCTTCCCGGATCGGCTCGCTACCGCAGTCCAGCCGTCCTCCGCGCCCCTCGCCGGACACGAAGAGGAGGTTCCCGTACACCGAAACGTCGCTCTGTGAGGCGGGGCAGACGTAGGTGATCGTCGACGTGGGGTTCGCCGGATCGGAGATGTCCCAGACCTGGATGCCGTTGTAGTTGCCCTGGATCGCGTAGTTGCCGGTGAAGGCGAGGTCGGAGTTGGTGCTTCCGACGAAGGGCTCCTCGGGCGGCGTGGTCGACAGCATGCGCATGTTCCAGATCGCCTCGCCCGCGTCGAACATGCCGGCTTCGAGGCCGACTCTGGGGTCGGGGGTGGGCGGGTTGAGCTGGAGGCCGCCGGGCGGCGACTCGCAGCCGTGCAGGGCGGCCAGCAGGGCCG
>JAPOOQ010000655.1 GCA_026713345.1 Gemmatimonadota bacterium
CCCTCGGGGTTGAGGAAAATCGAGCAGAGGGTGGGCACGATGACCAGCGCCACGAACAGCGAACTGGACAGCGTGACGATGAGGGTCAGCGGCAGGTACTTCATGAACTCGCCCGCCATGCCCGGCCAGAAGAGCAGCGGGGTGAAAGCCGCCAGCGTCGTGGCGGTGGCCGCGATCACGGGGATGGCGACCTCGCCGGTGGCCTTCTTGCACGCTTCGCGTCGGGTCCAGCCCTCCTCGATGAAGCGGTAGATGTTCTCGACGATCACGATTGCGTTGTCGACGAGCATCCCCAGAGCGAGGATGAGCGAAAAAAGCACCACCATGTTCATCGAGATGCCGAGCAGCTGGATCACGATGAAGGACAGGAACATCGAGGTGGGGATCGAGATCGCGACGAAGATCGAGGTCCTGAGACCGAGGACGAAGAGCAGCACCCCCACGATCAGGATCAGGCCCGAGATGATGTTGTTCTGCAGGCTGTTCACCATCATGCCGATGTCGTCGGACATGTCGGAGGTGATGGAGACCACCGTCGACGGGGGAAAGAGGGGACGCATCTCCTCGATCTCCGCCCGGACCGCGGCCGAGGTGGCGATGATGTTCTCTCCAGACCGCTTGACGACGTCCAGGGTCACCACCGGCTCGTCCCCGAGACGCGCATAGGTCTCCTGCTCCGCGAAGCCGAACTCCACGGTCGCGATGTCGCGGACGTAGATGGGCCGCCCACCCACCGTCGTGACCACAAGATCCCGGATCAGCGTGGGGTCGTCGAACTCCCCGTCCACGCGCACCAGGTACTTCACCCCGTTCACGTCGATCGAACCGCCGGGGATGTTCACGTTCTCCTGGCGGATGGCGCTGACCACGTCGTCGAAAGAGACGTTGTAGTGCTGCAGCCGCGACAGATCCACCTCGACCTTGACCTGGCGCTCCAGCCCCCCGCGCAGACCGACGCGCAGGATCGACGGGAGCGATTCGATCCGCTCCTGCAGCCCCTCGCCCAGCTCCTTCAGGCGGACGAGCCCGTACCCCCCCGACAGGTTCACCTGCATGAAGGGGACGTCGCTCATGTCGAACTCCATGATGAACGGGTCCTCCGCGTCGGAGGGGAGTTCCGGGCGGGCCAGGTCCACCTTCTCCCGGACCTGCTGGAGCGCCTCGTTCAGGTCGGTGCCCGTCTCAAACTCCACAAGCACGGAGGAGTAGCCCTCCACCGAGGTCGAGGTGAGCTCCTTCACATCCGAGATGGTGTTCAGCTCCTCTTCGACCTTGCGTGTGACGAGACTCTCGATGTCGGAGGGCGAAACCCCGGGATACACCGTGTTCACGGCGATCATGGCCATCTGGAACTCGGGGAACGACTCCTTCGGGATCGACCGGTACGCGAGCAGGCCCGCGATCGTGACGAATACGAAGAGGACCAGCACGGAGGTCGAATGGTCGACCGCCAGCGATGTCAGCCGGAACTCCTTGAAGGTCCGGCGTGTCGGGGCCCGCCGGCCGTTGTCGGCGCCGTTGCTCATCGTTCCACGACCCGCACTCTGTCGCCTGCGGTCAGTCCCTGCTGCCCGACGACCACGAGACGATCACCGGCTTCCAGTCCGGATTCCAGCACGACATCGTTGCCCTGCGTAACCGAAACTTCCACCTGCCGCTGAGCCGCCAGCGCGGCGTCGCCGGTTCCCTCCACCACGAACACCACAAACCCGTCCTCCATGGACACCAGCGCCTGCTGGGACACCACGATCGCCTCGTCCAGCTCCTCGCGCACGATCTCGATGTCCGCGATCATCTCCGGCTTGATCCGCCCCCCGGGGTTGGTCAGCATCAGCTCGACGCCGAAGGTGCGGCTCTGCGGGTCCACGGTCGCGCCCGCGTAGCTGACGGAGGTCTCGAAGCTTTCGTCCGGCAGGACGCTGAAACGGACGGTCGCCGCCGCTCCCTCGGCCACGTCCAGGGCGTATCGCTCCGGGACCCCCGCCAGGATCTTGATCGCTTCGGTATGCACGATCCTCGCCACCGGCGTCCCGGGAGACACCATCGTGCCCACCTCGACCAGCCGGTCGTCCAGAATCCCGCTGATGGGGGCTCTGATGGTCGTGCGGGCCAGCCGTTCCTCCAGGGCATCGAGGCTCCCGCGCGCCTGCTCCGCAGCGTACTTCGCCTCCAGGTAGCTCAGCTCGGAGCCGATCTCGTCCTCCTCGTAGAGCTTCCGGCGGCGCTCCCAGACCTCTTCGGCCAGTTGTGCCTGGGCGGTCGCGGTCGCCACCTGCGCCTTGAGGATTGTGTCGTCGAGCTGCAGGATCGCCTGACCGGCAGAGATCGACCGGCCCTTGTCGCGCACGACCGCCCGGATCACACCGCCCTCTTCGGCGGATACCACCACATCGTACATCGCCCGGGCGACCCCCGTGAGGCGCACCGACTTCGCGAAGCTGCGCGGCTCTACCGCTTCGACCTCCACGTTGACGATCCGCGCGAAAGTCTCGATGGGCTCCTCCGTCTGGCCCTGACCCTCGCTGCCGCATCCGGCGAGACCGGCGACCGTCAGGGCCAGCGCGCCGAGCGTCCACCCCGGTATCGCCGCGCGCCCGTCCAATCCTCTGAATTCCATTCTCTTCCGCCTTCCGTTCATCCTCTGTCCCCTCCCGCGCCAGCGTTGCGGTCAATGGAAACGTCCACCAGGGGCACGGTCCCCGCGGCCTCGTCGAGACGCGCCCGCGTCGCAAGGTAGTCGTACACCGCCTCCGCATAGTTGAATTCGCTCTGCCTCAGGGCGACCTCCGCGTCCGTGAGTTCGAGCTGGCTGGCCAAGCCCTCCCGGTACTGGGCACTCGCCATCTCGTAGCCCCGGCGCGCCTGCGACACCGCCAGGTGCTGGGCTCGTGTCCGCGACCGCGCCTCGCTCACGTCGTCGGCCAGGTTGCGCAGCTGTATCTCCGCCTGGTCGGTCGCCAGGCGCGTCTGTGTCTCGGCTTGGCGCAACGCGGCCTGCCGCTGCGAAATGCGGGCGTTTTCGCGAAAGCCCGAGAAGATGGGCATGCTCACCCTGAACCCGACCTGCTTCGTCGTGCCGCGCTGGGCACTCGTACCAAAGAAGATCGGTGAACCGTTCTGCTGGGCGGCCAGCCCGTAGCTGCCGAAGGCGCTGACGCTCGGCAGGTAGTCGGCCTGTTCGATGCGCAGTTCGGTCCTTCTCAGCGTCTCCGTGAGTTCGAGCTGGCGGATGTCGGACCGGTTGGCCCTGCCCCTCCGGAGAAGGCCTTCCAGGTCAGGCTCGTCGGCCAGCGTCCCGCCGCTGAACGCCAGGATGTCCCGGTTTCCCGGGGAGTTGGCGCCCGGGTC
>JAPOOQ010000656.1 GCA_026713345.1 Gemmatimonadota bacterium
CCCCCCGGCCGGCCCGCCCGCCCCCCCCCCCCCCCCCCCCGGCAGGGCGCCCGCCGCCCCCCCGCAAAGAGCGGCGCCCGGTTCGCCTGCGTCACGCCTTGCCGGGCGGGCGCCTCGCCGGTGACCGTGTGACGCGCAGGTTCAGCCAGGGCCCGAACTTCGTGGTGTGCGCGTCCGTCCAATGTCAGGCAGGAGGACTCATGTCGACGAACACCTGGTGGGAGACGGTGGGAGGCACCGGCAGTGCGGTGCTCGATCAACTCAGGAAGCTGCTCGCCGAGGGCAACATCCGGCGCGTGCGGGTCCGGCAGAAGGGACAGGTCACCGCGGAGTTCCCGCTGACGGTGGGGCTGGTCGGCGCCGTGTTCGCGCCGCTGCTGGCCGCCATCGGGGCGATGACCGCCCTCGTCACCGGTTGCACCATCGAGGTCGAGCGCGAGGGGGGCCGCGGGGCGGCGGACCCGCCGCCCCCTCCCGACTCGCCCTGACGACCGGGGTCGCCGCCGTCGTCACGACGGAGGGCGCTCTGCGGAATGCCGGACCGCGCCACGCGCTTCCAGGGGCAGGACGCGTGCGTGAGGGCTCGCGGAGCGGCGTGGGAGTCTCTCCACATGATACGCTGGCTTCGTGAGCGATGCCCGCGCGCTCGATCTTCATGCGGCCGTGAGGGTGCTCACCATCGAAGACCATTCGAGCGTAGGATCGTCCTGCGATGGCGTTCGAACCCGGTGATCTCTGGTCCGCGTGGACGACGTGTCGATCCACGCGAGAGGGACAGTTGTTTTCGGACCCGCTGCTGCACGCGGAGTTCGAGATGGCGAATGTGCCTCCCGGGTCGGACTTCACGCCCGAACGGGTTGAGGTCGATGCGTGTACGCGCCCCAAGCAGAGCGGAGGCGTTCGGACGGAGTTGTTCCCCGACCCACACACCGCGACGCTCCTCCAGGCCGTGGCCGACCGCCTGCAGCGGCGCGACATGAGCGCGGCCACGTCAGCGCCCCGGGTTCCTCATGGCGTTCGCCTGGCACCAGCGAATCAGTACGAGGAGTGGTCCTCCGATATCCGAACATGGATTCGCAAGGAGCTGGCCGCAGACCGGATCGTCATCTACGCCGACATCGAGAACTTCTTTCCATCCATCTCCGCGCCGGCCATCGCCGGCGTCTTGGAGCGGAGCGGCCTCGACCCGGACATCGAGGGGCTGACTTTGCGCGTTCTCGATCGGCTGCGGAGGCTTGGGCGTTGCTCTGTGGCGTCCGGCGCGGGGCTGCCGGTGTGTCCGGGCGATTTCTTCTGGCTCGTCGCCGACCGGGTCCTTCTCAACGTCGATACGGCGCTCGATCGGGCGTCCCACGTCCTCGGGCACACACGCTGGAGCGACGACTTCCTCCTGTCTGCGAGGCCGGGCGCCGAGGGCGCGGCGCTGCGCCGTCTCGCTACGTGCGCCGACGAAAACGGGTTCAGGCTGAACGCTCGAAAGACACGCGTGTTCTCATCGTGGCAGGACTACCAAACGCGCAATCTCGCGTCGGAACACGA
>JAPOOQ010000657.1 GCA_026713345.1 Gemmatimonadota bacterium
AGAGAAGCCCGTACGGCCCGAGGGCGCGTCCGGAAGGGCCACACGCGCCGAACGGAACGGCCGCATCGAGGCCCCAGGGCCGCCCTGGGGCGGTCCGAGAGCGCACAGCCCGTGTAGGCGCCGCCAACGCCGCCACGGACGGGGGAACGGCCGATAGCGATGCTGTGGCCTGTCCTGCGTGCGGCGGTTCGCCTGCATCCGATTCCCAACCCGGCAATCGGGAACGATGTGGAACGTGCCGCGCGCGACGGATGTGGGCGGGCGCACGACCCGTTTCCAGGGACCCTGGCTCGCCGGTGAGGCGATGGGCGGCAAGCCGGAAGCTGTGGCGCCCGGGCGATCCGTTTCCTCCGTCGCTGCGATGGCAAGCGTGGCGAGATGGCGGCGGCTCGCTGGTTGCGTGCTTCGCTCCGCTGATGGACTGGCGGAAGGCCAATCCCGAACCCTCAGGCGTTCAGCGCATCCACATCGCAGCGAACGGCCAGGCACGGCAAGACCGCGGTGGGGTTGGCAAGCGATCCCATGGGACAATGGGTGGCAGCGTCATCCTGATGGGCGATCGCCTCTCGGACGCAGGTCGCATTCACGTCGTCGAGGGCGTGGCGGACGCACTAGCGGTCACGGCGAGGGAGGAGGGCTTGGTCATCGCGACCGGTGGCACGTCGGGATTCGCACGGCTCTCACGGGACTTGTCCCGGGTCGGCCTACCCGTGGTCATCTGGCCGGATGGCGACGAGGCCGGAAAGAAGGCCGCGAGCGACTTGGAGCGTGCCCTTCGCGAGCGGGGGGCCATAGCCGACACCGCACGGATCCCAGGGGGCCACGACCCTGCGAGTCTGGCGGGATCGTGTTTCGACGGACCCGGAAGATGGGAACTCTAAACAAGGAGAAAGACTGATGAACAACGGACCTCTGGATGGGATTGACCCGGTGGCGCGCACCGAAGATATCGATAAGCAAGCCGAGGCGCTGGATGCGGCTCGGGAGCTGGCGCTCGACCGCGACTTCGATGGGGCGGAGCGAGAAATCGAGCCGTGGCTGCGTCAGCTAGAAGTCGATCCGGACGACCGGATCCGGCAGGCGGACGACCCGAAGGCAATGAAGGCCGCGATCGGGAAGGCGCGGGCAATTCACGACCCTGCAAGCGTCGTCGGCCTGAAGCCCGTGTCGGAGTTCGCTGGAGAACTGCCACCGCCCGTGCTGTGGATGGATGCCAGGCGAGGAGGCGGGACCATCCTGCGGGTGGGGGACGTGGCGCTGCTGTCTGGTGCCGGCGGGGTGGGAAAGTCGTTCGTCACCCTAGGATTGGCGGTCGCCGCCGCCCGCGGCGGGGATGAGAAGCGCGGCGACGGCTGCGGTCTCCATGTCCGGAAAGGACCGGCGGTTGTGCTGTCATACGAGGACGATCCACGTACCGTGGCTTACCGGTGCGGATTGATCGTGTCGTCAATGCCGGAGCCCGCCTCAGCGCCGGAGGATTTACTTCTGGTTCCCGACCCGCATCCCTTGATGGTGGCGGATCACGAGAATCCCGGCAGGGTTGCGAAAGCGGATCAGTGGACGACGCTGTGGAACGCCATCCGGTCCAAGAATCCTTCCCTCGTCATCGTAGACCCGGCGTCAGCGGCGTTGGCCGGAGTCAATCAGAACGATGGCGCCACGGTGCGTTGGTTCCTCCGGGCACTGGCCCAAGAAGCGAAGAACGGGAACTTCGGCGTCCTGGTCGTGGCGCACAGCACGAAGGGTGCCCGATACGGTCAAGCAGATGTCGGTCCTCACGCCGTCGCGGGCTCAGCGCAGTGGACGGATGCGTCTCGCGGAGTCCTTTTCATGCGTCGGCAAGGAGAGGGGCGGGCGGTGATCGAGTGCGTGAAGTCGAATCACGGACCCGTGGGCTGGGCCGTCGAGCTCGAAGCCGACATGCGTGGGTCCGAACCGGGGCGCTTTGCGGGCTGGAAGAAGCGTGGACGGCACAGCCACAAGGAATGGGCGGAACGCAAGGAAGAGCAGGAGAGGGAGAAGAAGGCCAAGGAAAAGGCCCGGGCCAAGGCAAAGAAGGCCAAGGCGAAGGAAAAACGTAAGTCGAGAGCCAAGGGCAACGGTGACGGGGGACCACCACCCCCCAACGTAGACGACATCTGATTTGCCTCTCTCGCTCCAGAGTGCTCGGAACGACGAAGAAGTCGTCGAGGCCGTCTCTCGGGCCGCGTGGCACAAGTGCGGTCTCGATGGCGACCCGGAGATCCCGGCGCTGAACGAACTCGCGGACTGGTGGCGACTGGAGTGCCCAAGAGAGATCCGGTTACAGGCTGAGGGCCGGACTAGCAAACTGATCGATTTCTGCGTTCACCGTGACGGTAAGCCGCCGAAACAGTTCTTGCTGTTCGAGACCACCGAACCCGAGTTGCCGACGTTGCTGGACCGGGGTCAGCCCTACGACATCACGCAGAGATGGCTGTACGCCAGGGAGAGTGGTTTCGACGGGCGTCATCCCTTGGGAGGGGTCTTGGTGGCCTGGTACACCCGGCGCGTGCCGGTACCCGCGAACACCCGAAACGACTCCGTGTTTCCGCGCATCGGCGCCACAAGGCAGGAGGAAAAGGCCGTGGCTTTGGCAGTCAGCCAGGGGCAGGTGGGCCAGATGCTGACCCTGCCTGGATTCGGTCCCGGTGAACCGGATGGCCCACCGAACCCGACTCCCGCCTATCCGTTGATGCTATGGGAAATGGCTTCTCGGGCGTTGTCGCACGAGCGAAACAAGCACGCTGCCTGGCTGGCGGCCCGCATTTTCGTCGATGTGATCCTCGACGTGGCTCCGGAGCATTGGCCGTTGTCGGCGAGTCACGGGGTGCGGCTCCCCGCCCAGAGGTTCAGGGATTTTCTGGCCCGGATATACACTCCGGGCAGGTCAGGTCGCATTCACTGGAGCCGCACCAAGCAACTTGATACCATGCTGGAAGCGTTCGACCTGCTGGAGGCTCGGGAAATGCGGATCCCGTGGACCGATTCCGAGAAGCAAGTCGGCGGCCTGCGCCGCGTACTGGTCCCCTTGGATGTTCCCCGGAGTGGCCATGCGGACGATGTCGTGCAGTTCGCAATTCACCTTCCGCCCGGCATTACTGAAGGCCCGTTGCTGGACCGTATCTTTCTTCGGCTTGCAGGGGCGAAGTCCATGCCAGCCTGGCGACTGTGGCTGAACCTATCCGACCTGTGGAGGATACCGGGCAGAACTCGCGTCCCAGTTGGTAGGACGTGGTTTCAAGTGAAAGCCGCAGGCCGGTATCCGGTCGTGTCAGATGCAGAGCTGCTCGCTTGGGCCTTTCCCACACCAGAGGGGGCAACACTCAATCGGTCCACCCAGCGAACGCGTCTGAGCAGGGCTCGCAAGGCGCTGGAATGGATGATCGAGCAGGGTGCCGTCAGCGACGTTTCCTCGTCGGAAGGGCGCCGGTTGATGCCTGGCCCCAATTGGGCGGGGTGGCGTGGCGGGCGCAAATAGGTGGAGGGGAATCGTTCATTTGCCAAAGAGGGAGCAAGGGGGGTCCGGGACCGATCCCGGCACCCCGCCGCTCCCGACCCCCCTCCTCGTCGAGGTCGGGGGTCGGGACAGGGTACCAGTCGGCGATGAAGAAATGTCATATAGAACAATGACTTACGAAGTCAACCGTCCCCTACTTCCCACATCAACCGTCCCCTACTTCCCACAGAACCGTCCCCTACTTCCCACAGAATCGTCCCCTACTTCCCACATCGGGAGAGAAGAAACCGTGGCTGTTAGACCGGAGTCTGACCCACGGGTAACAAGGTTGGGACGAGAGCGTAGCGTATAGCCATGTCTGACAACCAGCGTAGCCACCGTAAGTGCCTACAAGCCAACAGGTTGGAGAAGAAGTCCACTGCGCTACGCTGACATGAGAGGTGAATTCGACCCTTTCGATCACTTTCGCCAGAAAGGCCCCCAACCCCCCCATTCCCGCCACCTCCCTCCCATCTATCTTCTATATCTATCGTAGGTAGCGTAGGTAGTAGTAGTAGGTGGTGGTCTGGCAACGACTTAGCGCCCTACGAGGCCGCCCTACGCTCGGCCCTGGCGACCGTAGGACCTACGCAAACCGGGCGCTCTCTCGCGCGTGCGGGGGCGCGCGCCCTCCCCGCCCCCCACCCTCCCTCAAGCTATAGGACTGCGCGCGCGAGACCAGGGATGGGGCGGGGGGGCACCTGAAGGGGGGGCGAGCCAAAGCAATTTCCGGCAGGCCACAGGGCGCGTGCGCGCACTATTTCGCGGCGTAGAACTGCGCAACTGCACCCTGCCCCGCCAATTCGGCACGGGCGTACGTTGCCGGCATCCGCGCCGAGGCCCAGCGGCCGGCTACTTGCACTGCGGAAACGCTCGCGCCGGCCGCCACGAGGTCCAAGGCCATCCCGACCCGGCATGCATGCGCTGAGAACCTTCCCTTCAGGCCAGCGGCGCGGGCGGCGGCGGCTATGCGTTGCGACACAGCCCGCCCGGACCGGAGCCCGAACACGCGCTCGTCGTCTTCGGCGTCGCCTCGGATGGCCTTGAGTGCCGTCGCCGAGTCCTTGGAGATGAACTGCACGGCTCCTTCGCCCTCTTGGTCGGTCTTGCTGTGGCGGATGGTCAACCGGCCGGTTCCATCGTCGCGGAACTCAATGTCAGACCAGCGTAGCGCGACTGCCTCGGATCGCCGTAGCAGGGCATCGCGCATCGTGCTGATCAGCGCGATGTCCACCCGACCGCGTTTTGCGGCAGTCTCCGCCGACTCGCGCCGCAGGCCCTGCGGCCCTGTCCGGGGATGCATCGCCGTCGCTCGGATGGCGCCGAGATCGTTCGCGCGGATCCCCGTGGCTTGCTTTTGCTCCGTGCCAGCCGCGCGCCGCCGGAGCCCGCGCATGACCCGTTTGACCCCTGCCGAGCCGGTGGGATCGAGCCCTGCCACTTCGTGATTGTACCGGACGGCCGCGCGGTCGATGCTGAGTGCTGAACGCGAGAGCCCTGCGTCGGCGCGATGCGCCAGGTAGGCCGCCACGGTCTCCGGCGCGGCGGGCAGCGATTCGTATCCCTGCTCCTCGCACCAACCGACGAACTGGTTCCAGGCCGTACGGTAGCTCCGAAGCGTCTTCGGCGCGTGTGACTCTGTGGCCGCAGCAACTACAGAGTCCACGTGCTCCGGTTTCAGCACTCCGCCTGTATCGTCCACGGGCTGTAGTGCGGGTAGGGGCTTCTTCGGGGTATTCGTCATGGCTATCTCCTCTTCGGAATGGAAGGTGTTGGGTGCCCCGGCGAAAGAGCCGCGGGCATCACACACATGGGAGCGTCGAAGCGGGGTCGATCCCGCCTCCAAGCCAACGGGGGGTTTTGACGCCTCCCGCTGGTGTTGGGGTTCATTCGATCTGGAAGTGTCCCAACTTCCCCTCGAACTCGCAGGACGGGCACAGCGCGTAGCTGTCCTCGTCCCACTCCACGTCTCCGTGATCGCCCGTTCCGTTGTCCGTCACTTCAAACACGGTGCGGCCCTCGATCCTGAACTCATCCTCCTGCCCGCACTCCGGGCACCGGATGCCTTCAAGACAGTTGGTGTTCATGCTGCACTCCTCTCTCTCACGCTTCGCGCTCATGACGCCCTCCTCGCCGCGTACTGGCAGTCGAGGCACGTCGGCACCGCTTCGCGCTCGGCCACGTCGCCCGCGCTCATGGTCTTGGTGCCGTCCGGGTCGAGCTGGAAGCCCGTCGCCGGAGCACCACAGCGACACGACAGCCCGAGGCTGGCCATCAGCGCCCGCGTGAGCACCGAGGTCACGGTAATCCGCAGGCTGTCCACGGTCGCCGAGCCCCAGTGTGCCCGGTCGAGGAACGGCCGCGCCCAGCCGGGTGCGCTCTCGTAGGCCGCGCTCAGCCAGAACACCTTGTGGCGCTTGTACAGGTAGCCGATGGGCCTCTCGTCCAAGCACACGGTGATCTGCGTCGTCTTCCCCGCGCGCACCGCCCTCGAGTAGATCGTCTGGCCGTTGATCCTTGCCAAGATCATCTGGATCTCTCCCTTTCAG
>JAPOOQ010000658.1 GCA_026713345.1 Gemmatimonadota bacterium
GACGTCTCTCCCGACCGCCGGCGTCCGGCTCGCGGACCGGACGAGGACGTTCACGCCGCCGATGCGGTCGCCGTTCGAGGCGTGGTGGGGCCGGGCGTTGACGCGGCGGATGGTGCCCGCCATGATCAAGCGGTGGGGCGGACAATCCGTGGGAACGCCGGGCACCCGTCGTTCAAGACGACGAACGACCGGACGGGGGACGGGAACGGCCGACGAGAGTGAAAAGCAGGGGGAGATGCCGAGGGCTATAGTGGAGCTTCAGTATTGGCCCCTCCGAGGAGCAGAGGCACCCCAGGGGTCCGGCGCAGACCATCCCGGAGGAGTGCCGGGGTGGATCCGATCATGCGATTCTTCAACACTGAAGGCCCCATCCGCCGGGACCGGCACTACCACATCCCGCCGCTCGACCGCGTGAACCTCGAGGACCTGCTCGCTCTCGTCGGCCACGAGCGGTATTTCGTGCTCCACGCCCCGAGGCAGACCGGCAAGACATCGGCGTTGCTGGCGCTGCGCGACCTGCTGAACGCTGGCAGCGACTACCGCTGCGTCTACGTGACCGTGGAGGCGGCACAGGCGGCACGGGAGAATGTCGCGGACGCCATGCGCGTCATTCTCTACGAGTTGGAGTCGGAAGAGCAGGCGACGCTGGGCAGCAACACACTGGCGGACGTCTGGCCGGGTGCGCTGGAGCGAGCCGGGCCTCTGGGGGCGCTACGGGCGTCGCTGGCGCGCTGGTGCATAGCCGACCCGCAGCCGCTGGTGCTGTTGATCGACGAGATCGACACGCTGGTCGGTGACACGCTGCTGTCCGTGCTGCGACAGTTGCGCGCCGGGTACCCGGACCGCCCCGGACGCTTCCCGCACAGCGTGATCCTGTGCGGCGTGCGGGACGTGCGCGACTACCGCATCTATTCCACGGCGCGGAACGCGCTGGTCCTTGGCGGCAGTGCGTTCAACATCAAGTCGAAGTCGCTTCGGCTGGGCGACTTCACCGAGGCGGAGATGCGGGCGTTGTTGGCGCAGCACACGGAAGAGACGGGCCAAGCGTTCACCGGCGCCGCGCAGGCGGCGGTGTGGACACGTACGGCCGGCCAGCCTTGGCTGGTGAACGCTCTGTGTTGGGAGGCGTGCTTCGAGAACCCAGCGGGTTGGGACCGCTCCCGCGCGATTACCGAAGGCGACATCCTCGATGCCCAGGAGCGGTTGATCCTGGCCCGCGTGACGCACTTGGACGACTTGGCCGACAAGCTGCGCGAAGACCGGGTGCGGCGGGTGGTAGCGCCGATGCTGACCGGCGAGCCGGTCCGGGGCAGCTACGCCGACCGGAACCGCGACGTGGAGTACGCCCGAGACCTGGGCTTGCTGGCGCAGCACGACACCAAGCGCCTCGCCAACCCGATCTACGCGGAGGTGATTCCGCGCGAGCTGACGTGGGTGGCGCAGGACGACGTCGAGGTAGAGACCGCCTGGTACGTGGACGCCGGCGGCGGCCTGGACATGGACAAGCTGCTGGTGGCGTTCCAGCAGTTCTTCCGCGAGCACTCGGAGCACTGGACGCAGCGCTTCGAACGCTATCAGGAGGCAGGCCCGCAACTGTTGTTGCAGGCGTATCTGCAGAAGGTGGTCAACGGCGGCGGGCGCATCGAGCGCGAGTACGCCCTGGGCAGCGGGCGCGTGGACCTGCTGGTCGTGTGGCCGCAAGGGGACCGCACCCGTAGGTTCGTGGTCGAGTGCAAGGTGCTGCACAAGGATCTGGAGCGCACCATCGAAGAGGGACTGGCCCAGACGCGCGGCTACATGGACCGGTGCGGTGCAGAGGCGGGCCATTTGATCGTCTTCGACCGCACACCAGACCGGACGTGGCAGGAGAAGATCTTCCGTCGCGAAACATCGGCCGACGCCGGGAGTGGGGTTACCGTCTGGGGTATGTGAAAAAGTTGCGGCCGAGGAGGTCGAGTGCCGGCTGAGTCAGCAAGCCGATGTCATCGCCAGCCTGGTGCACGGCATCGACGTCGCGGTCAGGCCGTCGGGGTCGGACGCGGTCACGCGGATCGTGGCCGTCCCCTCGGCCACTGCGGTCAGCGTGACGCGGGCCCTCAGTTCAACAGCCTCCGGGATATCCCCCTGTGCGGAGCGGAAGCGCGATCGATGCCCACGATGCGATGCTGGATTTGACGCTCAAGGTTCACGCCACGCATTCCGAGCTGGAAGTGGCCAACCAAGCTCTGAGAGCCGTAAACTTAAAACTATTCCGAACGCTTGACGCAGACACCCGCCTGACGTACTCTCCATCCTGCGACACAAGATGCGCGTGGCCCGACACCGGGCCGCCCGCTGACTACAACACCGGCTGTCCGGCCGGGAACAGGC
>JAPOOQ010000659.1 GCA_026713345.1 Gemmatimonadota bacterium
CAGGCGGACTAAACGCCCGTCCGCTCTGTCCAGATCAGCACCCCGATCCCGAGGAAGTACACGACCAGCAGGTACGCAAATAGAAAGGGCATGCCGAGGATCCAGGGCTCGACCCGGTTCATGAGGCCGTGCACGATCGGGGGCTGGGCGAGGAGCATGGCGGCGAGGAAGGCGATCGTAGCGATCCTGCCGCGGCGGGTGCGGGGCAGGTAGTGGGAGCGTCGGGGCGTCATGGGCGACTCTTTGGAGAGGGGCGTTCTCGGGGGTGGCTGCATGGGGGAAGGTCGGCGCACGCCGAATGTGGTCCCACGTTAGCGTGCGGCGCCGGGGGGCACAAATCGTGCGGTTCTTGACACCGCCCGCTTCGATGGCGACAATTCAAGCCTTATGAGCATCTTCATCCGCACCGTAGCGCTTCATCATCACGGCCTTCCGAGAGAGGCGGCCGCGTAATGGTGTAACGTCTGCGAGAGCGAACGGAACCTGAAGCGCCGGCTTCCTCGGAGGGGGCCGGCGCTTTTTTTGTGGCGCCGGGCCGACGAGGCGAAGGCCGGGGGAAGGACCACAGAGCAATGGACGGGAAGCTGAATGAAGGTGCGACCGCGGTGTACGCGGGCGCGCCGGACACGGGTGCGGGAATGCCGGACAGGCGCCGGGGCACACCGGGCACGATCCGTATCGGTCTGCCCAAGGGGCACATGCAGGAAGGGGTGCTGGCGCTCCTCGGCGATGCGGGCATCGACGTGCGCGTGGGTGGGCGCAACTATCGTCCTGCGCTGTCGTGGCCGGGCTTCGAGGCGAAGCTCCTGAAGCCGCAGAACGTGGTGAAGATGCTGGCCGCGGGGTCGCGCGATCTGGGCTTCGCCGGGGCGGACTGGGTGGCCGAACTCGGGGCCGACCTCGTGGAGCTGCTCGACGCGGGACTGGACCCGGTAAGGGTTGTGGCGGCCGCTCCGCCGACGCTTCTGGACGGCGGCTCCCTTCCGGCGGGCCGCCGGCTGGTCGTCGCGACGGAATACGTGCGCCTGGCGGAGCAGTGGGCGCTTGGCCAGCCCTTCGAGGCGGTCCTGGTGCGGTCCTACGGCGCCACCGAGGTCTTCCCCCCCGAGGACGCCGACCTGATCGTGGACAACACGGCTACCGGGGCCACGCTGAGCGGCAACGGCCTCGTGATCATCGACACCCTCATGCGGTCCTCCACCCGCCTCTATGCCAGCCCGGCCGCACTGGACGACCCCGCCCGGCGCGGCCCGATCGAGGACCTGATCCTCCTCCTCGACTCGGTGCTGGCGGCGCGGCGGCGCGTCATGCTGGAACTCAACGTCGCCGAGCGCGACTTCGAGCGCGTGGTCTCGATCCTTCCGTGCATGCGCGAGCCCACCGTCTCCCGCCTCCACGGCGAGGACGCCTACGCCGTGCGGGCAGCCGTCCCCAGGGCGGAACTCCCCGCGCTTCTCCTGAAGGTGAAGGCGCGCGGCGGGACCGACCTCGTGGTTTCCGAGCCCCAGCAGATCGTCCCATGACGCCTTTTGGCCCCCCCGACGAGAGTAGCAACGCCATGACCGAGATCATCGATCTGAGCATGAACGAGGGCGAGGCGCCGCCGCGCCAGTGCCTCAGGGTGCTGGAGCGGATCGGCCCCACGATCCTGCGCAAGTACGCGGACCCGGCCCCGCTTGAGGAGGCGTACGCCGCCTACCTCGGGATCGCACCCGCCAACGTCCTCGCCACGACCGGCGGCGACGACGCGATCGACCGCGTCATGCGCGCCTTTCTGGCCCCCGGTCAGGAGATGGTTTTCCCGACCCCCACCTTCGAGATGGTCCCCCGCTGCGCGCAGATGGCCCGCGGCGACATCGTTCCGGTGGAATACGAGTGGGGGAAGCTGCCGCACGACGAGATCCTCGCTGCGGTGAACGGCCGCACGGGTCTGGTGGCGGTCCTCACTCCCGACAATCCCACCGGCAGGGCCTTCTCCACCCGGTCCCTGCTGCGGCTCGCCGGGGCGCTGCCCCCCAAAGTCACCTTGATGGCCGACCTGGCCTACGCGGAGTTCGCCGACGAGGATCCGACCGGCGCCCTCCTCGAGGTTCCCCGTGCGATCATGATCCGCACGCTGTCGAAGGCGTGGGGACTGGCGGGGCTGCGCGTCGGCTTTGCGGTCGGCGTGAAGGAGCGGATCGACGTGCTGCGCCGGTTCGGGGGGCCTTACGCGCTGACCGGTCCGTCAATCGCGATCGCGCTCGACCGGCTGCGCAACGGGGTTGGCGAGATGCGCGGCTTCGTGGAGTTCGTGCGCACCCGGCGTGAGCGGCTGGCCTCGGTGATCCGCAGGGTCGGCGGCGTGCCCGAACCCTCGCAGACCAACTTCGTCCTCGCGTCCTTTCCGGATGCTCGCTGGATCGTGCGGGGGATGGCGGCGCAGGGCGTGCTGGTGCGCCACTTCGCGCATCTGCCGGAGTACGCGCGCATCACCGTGCCGCGGGACGACGGGGAGTTCCGGCGCGTGGCGGGGGCGCTGGAATGTCTGGACCGGCCGGAAGCCGTGCTCTTCGACATGGACGGGGTGCTTGCGGATGTGGGGCGGTCGTACCGGGAGGCGATCGCGCGGACCTGCGCGTCGTTCGGGGTCAAGGCCGGGCGCGCCGAGATCGGTGCCGCGAAGGCGGCGGGCCACGCGAACGACGATTGGGCCGTGACGCACGCGCTCGTGGGTGCGGCAGGGGTGGAGGCGCCCTTCGAGGAGGTAAAGCGGCGCTTCGAGAAGCTCTACCAGGGCGACGAGCGTCAGCCGGGGCTGCGCCGCCACGAGACCCTGATCCCCGACCGGGCGCTGCTGGAAGACCTGGCCCGCTCGTACCGCCTGGGGATCGTCACGGGCCGGCCGCGCCGCGACGCCGAGCGCTTTCTGCGCGAGCAGGGGGTGAGGGGGCTGTTCAGCGCCGTGGTCTGCCGCGAGGACGGGCCGCTCAAGCCGAACCCGGAGCCGGTGGAGATCGCCCTGAAGCTGTTGGAGGCGCGGACCGCGTGGCTGCTGGGGGACACCCCGGACGACGTGCGCGCCGCGGCGGGGGCGAGGGTGGTGCCGGTGGGGGTGGTGCCGGTGGGGGGTGGGGGCGGCGATCCTGCCGAAGGCGACGACGGGACCGCGGACGACGACGCTCGGGCCGCCATCTGGACGGCGCTGGAAGCAGCCGGAGCCGCCCGCGTCGTCGAGGCCAACGCCGACTTTGGGGGAATGTTCGATGGATGAACGAACGGAGGGCGCGGGAGTGCGCGCGGTGGGAGGGTCCGCGGTGGAGGGGCGGGGTGCCGGGGGTCGGACCGCGAAGGTGTCCCGCGAGACGGGAGAGACGAGCGTCGAGGTGTCGATCAATCTCGATGGCGGGGCTGCGGCAGCCAGCGGGGGAGCCCGCATCCGGGTGAAGACCGGGATCGGCTTCTTCGACCACATGCTGCACGCGCTGGCCTTCCACGCCGGGTGGGGACTGGAACTGGTCTGCGAGGGCGACACTGAGGTCGACGACCACCACACGGTCGAGGACACGGGGCTGGCCCTCGGTGGCGCGGTCGCCCGGGCGCTGGGAGAGGGGAAGGGGGGCATCGTCCGGTTCGGCCATTCGTTCGCCCCTCTGGACGAGGCGCTGGCGCGCGCCGTGGCGGACGTGTCCGGCCGTCCCTTCTTCGCCGGAGAGATGTCGCTGAAGCGGGAGCGGGTCGGTGCGCTCTCCTGCGAGATGGTGCCGCACTTCTTCCATTCCTTCGCCCAGGCGGCAGGGCTCACCCTTCATGTGGACGTGATTCGGGGCGCCAACGATCATCACCGGATCGAGGCGGCCTTCAAGGCGGTGGCGCTGGCGCTCAGGACGGCGCTTGCCAGGAGCGGATCGGAACGCGTGCCCTCGACCAAGGGCGTGCTGTGAGCGCTGCGCCCGCCGTGACGGTCGTGCGCACCAGCACGGCCAACCTCGCCTCCGTGCTGTCCGGCTTCGAGGGGCTCGGCTGCCGTGTGCGCACAACGGCGAGCCCTGAAGGCGTTGCCGAGGCCGAGCGGCTGGTGCTGCCCGGGGTCGGCGCCTTCGCGGCGGCTCGGCGAGCCATTGCCTCGCACGGCCTCGAGGACCCGCTCCGCGACCGCATCGAAGCCGGACGCCCGACGCTTGGGATCTGCCTTGGCATGCAGCTCATGGCCCGGGGGAGCGAGGAGGCGCCCGGCGTGCCGGGGCTCGGCGTGATCGACGGGATCGTCGAGAGCTACGACAGCGGCGAAGCGGGCTGGCGCGTCCCCCAGATGGGATGGAACCGGGTCGAGCCGGCGGAGGGGTGCGCCATCGTGCCGGGCGGCCACGCGTACTTCGCGAACTCGTACCGTCTCGCCGACGCCCCCGCGGGCTGGCTGCCGGTCTGGTGCGAGTACGCCGGCCGGTTCCTTGCCGCGGTGGAGCGGGGCGCCGTGGTGGGCTGCCAGTTCCACCCGGAATTGTCGGGGGCATACGGCAGGGCGCTGCTGACGCGCTGGCTGGAGGCCTGAGCGATGGCGCGGCCGGAAGCGGCCAGGGCAGGGAGTGGCCCGGTGGCAGGGACCAGCCCCGTGGCAGGAAGCGAATTCGTGGCAAGAACCGGCCTCCTGGCACAACATCAACTGCGTGGTATAAGTATAATTTCATGGTAAATAACAAGTCCATGGTAGAAAATGAGTTTGTGGTAGAAAACGCCCCGGTGACCGTAGCGGTGCCCGCCGCCGGAGGAGTGGCCGCGTTGCCGGTCCGCATCATTCCCTGTCTCGATGTCCGGGATGGACGTGTGGTCAAGGGCGTCAGGTTTCGGGGACTGGCCGATCAGGGGGATCCGGCGGCGCTCGCACGCGCGTACGAGGAACAGGGCGCGGACGAGGTGGTGGTGCTGGACGTGACTGCCACCACCGAAGCGCGGGGGACGCGGCTCGACACCGTGCGCGCGGTTCGGGCGCGGCTGTCGGTGCCGCTCACCGTGGGGGGCGGGATCGGCGGGGTCGAAGACGCGGCGGCGCTGCTCGAGGCCGGCGCGGACAAGGTGGCGGTCAACACGGCCGCGCTGCGTCGGCCCGGGTTGCTTGAGGAGCTGGCGGCGCGCTTCGGGTCGCAGTGCGTGGTGGTCTCGATCGACGCGCTGGGACACCGCCGCGGGGCCTACGAGGTCGTGGTGCGGTCGGGCACCGAGCGGCTCGCGATCGACGCGGTCGGATGGGCGCGCCGCGCGGTGGAGCTGGGCGCGGGCGAGATCCTGCTCACCAGCATCGACCGTGACGGCACGCGCAGCGGCTACGAGCTGCCCCTGCTGCGCGCAGTGCGCTCGGCCGTGCGGGTGCCCATCGTAGCTTCGGGAGGAGCCGACTCGCCCGGGCACATGGCCGAAGCCGTGAGGGCGGGGGCCGACGCCGTGCTGGCCGCGTCCATCTTCCACCAGCGGAACTGGACCGTCGAGCGGGTGAAGCAGGCCCTGGCGCGGCTCGGCGTGCGGGTGCGCCCGGCCTACGAGGAGGATGCCCCGTGATCGTTCCTTCCATCGATCTGATGGATGGCCAGGCGGTGCAGCTGGTGCAGGGCCGCCGCAAGGTCCTGGAGGCCGGCGACCCGCGCCCCATCGCCGAGCGCTTCGGGCGGGTCGGCGAGGTCGCGGTCGTCGACCTGGACGCAGCGCTGGGACGCGGTTCCAACACCGCGGTCATCGAGGAATTGTGCCGTCTGGCGCCGTGCCGGGTGGGCGGTGGGATACGCGACCGGGACGGGGCGCTGCGATGGCTGGATCGCGGGGCGGCGAAGGTCGTTCTGGGGACGGCCGCGGTCCCGGAGGTGCTGGAGGCGCTGCCGCGCGACCGCGTGGTCGCCGCGCTGGACGCCTGGGAGGGCGAAGTCGTGGTGAAGGGATGGACCGAGCACACCGGACGCACCGTCCTCGACGGGATGCGCGAGCTGCGCGGCCTCGCCGGCGGATTCCTGGTGACCTTCGTCGAGGGCGAGGGGAAGGAGGAGGGGTTCCCCCGGGACCGGATCGGCGCGCTGGCGGAGGCGGCCGGCACCGCCCGGCTGACCGTCGCCGGCGGCATCACCGCGCCTGAGGAGATCGCGTGGCTGGACGCGGCGGGCGCCGACGCGCAGGTCGGGATGGCGCTCTACCGTGGGACCCTGGGGCTCGCCGAGGCGTTCACGGCGCCGCTGCGCAGCGAACGGCCCGACGGACTGTGGCCCACGGTGGTGGCGGACGACCGCGGCGCGGCGCTGGGACTGGTCTGGTCCAGCCTGGAGAGCGTGCGCACGGCGATTGACGAGGGACGCGGCGTCTACCACTCCCGCTCACGGGGGCTTTGGCGGAAGGGAGCGTCGTCCGGCGCGATCCAGGAGCTGCTGCGGATCGAGCCCGATTGCGACCGGGACGCGCTCAGGTTCACGGTGTCCCAGCGCGGGGCCGGGTTCTGTCACACCGGGCTATGGACGTGCTTCGGTCCGGCGGAGGGGCTGCGGAAGCTGGAGCGGACAGTCAAGTCGCGGCGCGCGAACGCGGTTTCGGGGTCGTTGACCGGCCGGCTGCTCGCGGATCCCGAGTTCCTGAGGGGGAAGCTGGTGGAGGAGGCGGGGGAGGTTGGGGATGCGGTGGCCCGGCTGGGCGAGCCGATGGGCGAGCGGGACGCTGCGTCGGTGCCGCCGGGCGACGGGATTGCTGAATGGGACGCCGCGCCCTGCCGGCAGCGGGTCATCGAGGAAGCCGCCGACGTGATGTACTTCCTGACCGTGGCGCTGGAGCATGCCGGCGTGAGGCTCGCCGATGTCGAGCGGGAACTGGATCGCCGGGGCATGAGGGTCGGCAGGCGGGTGGCATCGGCGCCGAAGGGAGCTGCGGGTGAGTAGCGAGCCGTGCGGCGACGGTGGGCGTGGGCGGGAGCGTTTTCCGCTCAGGCGGGTGGCTGCGGCGGACGCCGCGCGGATGCGCCAACCCGCGGTGCCGCCCGGGATGATCGCACCGGTGCTGGAGATCATCGAGTCGGTGCGCGAGGGCGGCGAGGCG
>JAPOOQ010000660.1 GCA_026713345.1 Gemmatimonadota bacterium
CCGCCCCGGTCAGCTCTCCTTTTCGGCCTCCGCCTCCGCGACGATCTTCGCGACCCGCACCGGCGGCACCAGGTCGTAGCCGAGGAGCTTGCGCCTGTGGTGCCCGCGCCCCTGCGTGATTGAGCGCAGCGAGGAGGCGTACCTGTGCAGCTCGGCCTGCGCGACCTGCGCCCGGATCACGGTGCTGCCCGAGAGCGGATCCATTCCCAGCACGCGCGCGGAGCGGCCGTTCAGGTCGCCCATGACGTCGCCCAGGTACTCGTCCGGCGTCGTCACCTTGATCTCGACGATCGGCTCCAGCAGCGCCGGCCGGGCCTTCTCCGCCACGTTCCGGAAGGCGTACGACCCCGCCACCTTGAAGGCGATGTCCGAAGAGTCGACCGAATGGTACGAGCCGTCGTAGCACTCCGCCTCGAAATCCACCATCGGGTAGCCCGCGACAACGCCCCTGGCGGCAGCTTCCTGAATTCCCCGGTCCACCGAGGGAACGTACTTGGTGGGGATCACCCCGCCCTTGATCGAACTGATGAACTCGTAGCCTTCGCCCCGCCCCTTCGGCCGCAGACGGACCCAGCAGTCGCCGAACTGACCCCTGCCGCCGGTCTGCTTCTTGAAGCGGCCCTGTCCCTCGGCGGGCACGGTAATGGTCTCCCGGTACGCGATCCTGGGCGTCTCGGTCTCCACCGAGACACCGTACTTGCGCTTCATGCGCTCGAACTGCACCAGGAAATGCAGTTCGCCGAGGCCGCGCGCGATCGTCTGGCGCAGCTCGGGGACGAACTCGGCGACGAAAGTGGGATCCTCGTCGTGCAGTCTGCCCAGCGCCTCGCCGAGCTTGTCCTCGTCGGCGCGCGCCGCCCCGCGCACCGCCACCGAGATGTCGGCCCGGGGGAAGGCCACCCCTTCGAGGGTGACCGGGTTGGCGGGCGCCGAGAGCGTGTCGTTCGTACGCGTGGACTTCAGTTTGGCCAGGACCCCGATGTCACCCGCGTGCAGCGCTTCCACCCCCACGCGATCCTTCGACTGCGGAATCGCCAGGTGATTGATCCGTTCGGTGGCTTCCCGGTTCACGTTCCGCAGTTCGCTTCCGTTCACAAGCATCCCGGAGTACACACGGAAAAGGGAAAGGTCGCCGACATGCGGCTCCGCGCTGGTCTTGAAGACGAGCGCGGTGGGTTGCTCCTCGTCGGAGCTGCGCAGACTGACGGCCTCACCGGCGGCGCCCACGGCTTCCACCTGTCCGGTCCGGCCGGGGTGGGGAGCCAGCTCAACCAGTTTGCGTACCAGTTCCACCGCCCCGAACGACTGCTCGGCCGCCCCGCAGAACACGGGCACGATCTCGCCTTCGGCCATCGCGCCGGCCAGCGCCGCGTGCAGTTCCTCGACCGGGATCTCCTCGCCCTCCAGATACCGGTCCAGCAGTTCCTCGTCGGTGGTGGCCAGCGTTTCCATGAGCTCGGTCGACCAGTTCTCGACTTCGTCCGCCACTTCGTCCGGGACCGGAGCCTCCTCGGATTCGCCGGTGACCGTGCCGGACTTGAAGACGGATGCCGTGCCGGTGAGAAGATCGACGACGCCGCGGAAGTCCTCGTCCGCCCCGATCGGCAGCTGCAAGGGCACCGCGCCGGGGGCCAGCTTCTCCTTCACCTCGGCGAGCACACGCGCGAAATCCGCATGCGCCTTGTCCATCATCGACACGAAGATCATCCGCGGCAGCCCGCGTTTCTCGCACAACTCCCAGACCATCTCCGTCCCCACCTCCACTCCGGAGGCCGCGCCCACCGTCACCAGGGCGGCGTCCGCGACCCTCACGGCGGCGGCGGCATCGCCCAGGAAGTCCATGTAACCGGGGGTGTCGAGGAGGTTGATCTTCGTCCCGTTGTGGACGGCGTGGGCCACCGTCAGCTCCAGGGACATGCCGTGGGACTTTTCCTCGGGGGTTGTCATGGTCAGCGCGGTGCCGTCGACGACGCTGCCCTTCCGCCGGGAGGTACCTGACGCGAAGCAGACCGCGTCGATCAGGGTGGTCTTGCCCGAGCCGCCGTGTCCGAGGACCACCACGTTGCGAATGTCTTCCGTTCTGAACGACCTGGCCGCGGCCATGCCACCCCCTTTCGGTTGTCGGTGTACAGGCGTAAGGGATCGCATTGTAGAAACCGCGCGGCGGACGGGTCAAGGCCGGGCGGCTGCAGAGGTCGCCCGCCGTGCCCCCCACAACCGTCCAGCCGCCTGCCCGGCGACCTCCCCTGCAGCCGCTCAGTTGGCCCGCGTCTGCCGCGAGACCCGGTCCAGAAGGTCGCGCTCCTCCGCCGTCAGCGAGTTGATCCCGTGCTCGGAGATCTTGTCCAGCACCGCGTCCACCTTGTCGAGTTCGGCCCGCTCACGCTTCGCCCCGCGGTCCTCCGTGCGCGGCCCGCGGCCCTCCTTGCGATCGTCCCCCCCCCCCCCGTCCCGCACAACCCAGGCACGCCCGCCGCGCCGCCGGCCGCGCGCACCCGTCCTGCCGGTGATCTCTCCCCACCAGCGAGCCCACCGCCCCTCCCCCCCCGCGGCGCGGCGACGCCCCTTCCCGCCCCCGGCTCCGGGCCCCCAGTCGCTCCGAACCGGCGCCCCCGGCGCGACCGCCGGCAGCCAGCCGCTCTTCACCATCAGGAATCCCGCGATCGCGCCGCCCAGGTGGGCCAGGTGCGCGATCCCGCCGCCGTTGGGGCCGACCGCGCTCAGGAAGCTGATCGACACCAGGACGATCACGAGCCACTTCACCTTCACCGGCACCAGGCCCCAGATGTACACCGGCGTGTTCGGCCAGATCATCGCGAAGGCGAGCATGATCCCGTAGCACGCCGCGGAAGCGCCCACGATCGCCGAATTCGAGAAGGCGAAGCTGAGCAGGACGCCGCCCAGGCCGCAGATCAGATAGAACCTGAGGAACATGCTCGAGCCCCAGCGCGACTCCAGCGGCGGCCCGAAGAAGAAGATGAACAGGCAGTTCATCAGCAGGTGCCAGAAGCCGGCGTGCACGAACATGTAGGTCACCATGCCCCAGGGCCGGGACCAGATGCGCGCGGGCGAAAAGGCGAGCAGATCGAAGACCGGCTCCGCGCCCACGATGAAGGTGACCAGGAAGACGACGCCGTTCGCGATCAGGAGCGCCTTCACCCACGGAGTCATGTGGAACCGCACCGACGCGGTACCGAATCCGGGTGGCTGTTGGGTGTATCTCACGGCTCCGCTCCTGTCCCGGCACACCTCCTCCACCCGGCTTCCCTTCCCATTATGCAGATACGTTCGCAGAGCTCCGGGAATTCAATCCCGGCCGCGGCCGCCGCCTTCGGCAGGAGGCTGTTTCCGGTCAGGCCCGGGAGCGCGTTGGCCTCCAGGCACCATGCCCGCCCGTCCTCGTCCATCATGAAGTCGACCCGGGAAAAGTGTTCCAGACGCAGCACCCGATGCACCCCGAGCGCCGCCGACCGGAGCACTCGTGCGGTCTCGTCCGGGATCCTCGCGGGCGCGGTCTCGCGGGCCATCCCCGGCTCGTACTTGCTGTCGAAGTCGAAGAGCTCGCGCACCGGCTCGATCTCCACCACCGGCAGCGCCTCGTCGTCCAGGACGCCGACGGTGAACTCACGCCCCGGCACGTAGCTCTCGTAGAGGACAGGGTCTCCCCCCGCCCCCGCCAGCTCCGCCGCCGCGTCCACCTCCCCGGCGCTGCGGGCCAGCGTCAGCCGCACCGACGAGCCCCCGCTCGCCGGCTTCACGATCACCGGCAAGCCCAGCCGGGCCGCCACCTCCTCACCCGGCACGGTCCCCGCGATCCACTCCGGCGTAGCCACCCCGGCGTCCCTGAGCAGCCTCTTGGTGAGATCCTTGTCCATGGCGAGCGCGCACCCCAGCGGCCCACTCCCCGCGTACACGATCCCGGCCACCTCCAGGAGGGTCTGCACGGTGCCGTCCTCGCCCGCGCCCCCGTGCAGCGCCAGGAACACCACCTCCACTTCCCGGAGCGCGGGCACCCGCCCCACCACCCCGCTCTCGGGCAGCTCTTCGGCGCGGGACGGAGCGGGCACCGGGATCTCCGCGCGGCCAATCCCCGATTCCAGGACCCTGCGCTCCTCCCGGGCCGACAGTTGCCCGCCCGCGGCGTCGACCGCGATCACCTCGTGTCCACGCGAGCGGAGCGCTAAGGCCACCTCGCAACCGCTCGCCAGGGAGACGCCGCGCTCCTCCGAGCTGCCCCCCAGCAGCACGGCCACGCGCATCGGTGCGGGGGCGGTCACGGCGCCGCCGCCAGCGACCGCACGAGGTCGTGGCGAGTGAGGATGCCGTCCAGCGCGCCGTTCGAGCGGATGAGCACCGCCTGGGCGCCGCCGGTCAGCAGCCGGGTCGCGGCCTCGCTGTCCGCGTGCTCGTCCACCACCGGATACGGCTTGCCCATCACCGACCCCACGTCCGCCGCCAGCACCGCACGGTTCGCCAGCACCGCACCCATCAGCCGCCGCTCGGTGACGCTGCCCACGCACTCGCCGCCGACCACCACCGGCAGCTGCGAGACGTTGTGGGTGGAGAGGGTCGAGATCGCCACACGAACCGAGGTGGCGGGCGTCACGGTGAGCAGCTGCGGCAGCTGCTCCAGCTTGGACGCCGCCATCTCCGCGACGGTCGACCGCTTGCGCGCCAGGAACCCGTTGTTGCGCATCCACTCGTCGTCGTACTGCTTCGTCAGGTAGCGCTCGCCCCAGTCGCACAGGATGGCCACCACGCAGGCGCCGGGGTCGGAGACCTCTCGCGCCACCTCCAGCGCGGCGTGGACGATCAGCCCCGTCGAGCCGCCCACGAAGAGCCCCTCCTCGCCGGCGAGCCGCCGCGCCATGGTAAAGGCGTCGCGATCCGACACTCGGCGGTACTCGTCCAGGTATTCGATGTCGAGCGTACCCGGGATCTGATCGTTCCCGAGTCCCTCGACCATGTAGGGCTCGCCCTTTCCCACTTCGCCGGTGCTGTAGAATCCGGAGAGGACCGAACCCACGGGATCCACGCCGATCACCCGCACCTCCGGGTTCTGCTCCTTCAGGTACCGCGCCGTCCCCGAGATGGTACCCCCGGTTCCGGCGCCCGCAACGAAGTGCGTCACCCCTCCCTCCGTCTGCTTCCACACCTCCGGACCCGTCGTCCGGTAGTGGGCCTCGATGTTGTCCCGGTTGTGGAACTGGTTGGCGAAGAAGGCGCCCGGGGTCTGCTCCATGATCGTGAGAGCGCGGTTCACGTAGTGGTCCGGGTGGTCGGCCGTCACCGCCGCGGGCGTAATCACGACCTCCGCCCCGAAAGCGCGCAGGAGCTTCACCTTCTCGCGGCTCATCTTGTCGGGCATGGTGAAGATGCACCGGTATCCGCGGATCGCCGCCACCATGGCAAGCGCGAGTCCGGTGTTGCCGCTGGTGGCCTCCACGATCGTCCCACCGGGCTGCAGCAGGCCCCGCGACTCGGCCGCGTCGACGATCGCCACTCCGATCCGGTCCTTGACCGAACCGCCCGGGTTCATGAACTCCGCCTTGCCGTAGACCGGCGTGCGGATCCCGTCGGTGACCCGGTTCAGACGGACCAGCGGGGTCCACCCCACCAGATCGAGGACATCGGCGCAGGGACGCTCGTAGCGCGGCGCGGTCATCGGGGCTTCGAGAAGTGCACGGGGACGCGCGCCCACACCCTGACCGGCTCACCGTTCCGTCGCGCGGGCTCGAACTCCATCTCCCGCGCCCCCCGCAACGCCGCCGAGTCCAGCGCGGCGTTCCCGCTTCCCTCGGCGATCGTCACGCTGTCGACCACGCCCTCCACGTTCACCAGAACGCGGACGAGCGCCACCCCCTCCACATTCGCATCCCACAGGTCGACAGGATACTCGACGGGCGTCTCCGTGAAGCGGAGAACCGGTTCCGCGACCTCCGCCTCTTCGCATCCGGCCGCGAACAGGCCGGCGGCCAAAACGATCCCCGCATTCACCCACTGACCACTCATTCAGAATCCTCCGTGCTCTCGCCTGCCCCGGCGCGCAGGTCATACAGGATCCGCAAGGCCTCCAGCGGCGTCATTCCGTCCGGATCCAGGTTGCGAAGCTGTTCGACGACCGGGTGCGGAGCCTCGAACAGCGTGAACTGCCGCTGATCCGCATGACGCCGTTCCGCCCGGCCCTCCGATCGCCGGCCGATGCCGGAGTCCCCACCCGAATGTCTTCCCTCCAGCTCGGTCAAAAGTTCCATCGCGCGCCCGATCAGGGAAGACGGCAGTCCCGCCAGCCGCGCCACCTGGATGCCGTACGACCGGTCCGCCCCTCCTTGCTCCAGGCGCCGCAGGAACACGATCCCGTCTGCAGTCTCGCGCACCGCCACATTCAGGTTCCGCACACCGGGCAGCAGGTCGCCGAGCCGGGTGAGTTCGTGATAGTGGGTGGCGAAGACCGCCTTGGCCCCGAGGTGGTCGTGCAGGTGCTCGGTGACGGCCCACGCGATCGAGACCCCGTCGTAGGTGGAGGTGCCGCGCCCGATCTCGTCGAGCAGGACGAGGCTCCGGTCGGTGGCGGAGTTGAGGATCGCGGCAGTCTCGTTCATCTCGACCATGAAGGTGGACTGGCCGCGCGCGAGGTTGTCCGACGCGCCGACCCGGGTGAACACGCGGTCGCAGATTCCCAGGCGCGCCCGGTCGGCCGGGACGAACGACCCCGTCTGGGCCATGATCTGGATCAGCCCCGCCTGGCGCAGCACGGTGCTCTTCCCCGCCATGTTCGGGCCGGTCAGGATCACGATGCGACCCTCCTCGTCGAGGCGCAGGTCGTTCGGGATGAAGTCGCTCGGCGGCATCATGGTCTCGACCACCGGGTGCCGCCCGGCCACGATCTCGAGCGTGAACCCGTCGTCGACCCGCGGACGCGTGTAGCCGCGGTGGGCGGCCACCTCTGCGAAGGTGGCGAGCACGTCCAGGGCCGCGATGCGGCGGCTCGTTTCCTGAATGCGCGGAACGGCGAAGGCCAGCTCGGCGCGCACCCTGAGGAAGAGGCTCTGCTCCAGTCGGCCGATTTCCTCCTCGGCCCCGAGGACCTTCTCCTCCCATTCCTTGAGTTCCGGCGTGAAGAACCGTTCCGCGTTCGCCAGCGTCTGTTTTCGCAGGAAGCGGTCCGGCACGCGCGACAGATTCGGCCGGGTCACCTCCAGGTAGTAGCCGAAGACCTTGTTGTAGCCGACCTTCAGAGATGTGATCCCCGTTCGTTCGCGCTCGGTTGCCTGCAGCGACGAGATGAACTCCACCGCGCCGTCGCGCAGGTCCCTGAACTCGTCCAGTTCCTCGCTGAAACCCGTGCGTATGACTCCGCCGTCGGCCAGCGCAGGGGGGGCATCGTCCGCAATGGAGGCGATGATGCGCTCCTCGATATCCTCCAGCAGGTCGAGTCCGCCGATCAGTTCGGACAGGATGTCGCTCTCCAGTGCCTCGCCCGCCTGGACCACAGCGGGCAGCTGGCGCATCGATTCTGCCAGCCCCAGCAGTTCGCGCGGGCCCGCGCGGCCCGAGCCCAGCTTCGTACCCAGGCGGTCGAGATCCCGTATGGATCCCAGCGCCCCCCGCATGCGCCCCCGAATCGTGGGGGAATCGAAGAGTTCCGCCACGCCGCCCTGGCGCCTCCAGATCTCGTCGAGGTCGACGAGCGGTTCGAGGAGCCAGCTGCGCAGGAGACGGGCGCCCATCGGCGAGCGCGCCCGGTCCAGCACCGACAGCAGCGACGCGTCGCCGTCGTGGGGCCGCAGGGGCTCGACGAGTTCGAGGTTGCGCCGCGTCATCGAGTCCAGCGCCATCATCGCACCGGGGCGCTGGATGGCGGGGGCGCGGAGGTGCTCCGCCGCGCCGGGCCGGATCTCCTCGACGTAGGCGACGAGCGCGCCGGCCGCGCGGATCAGCAGTTCGTCGCCGGGCTCGAAGCCGAAACCGTCGAGCGACAGCACGCCGTAGCGCCGAACCAGCTCTTCCCGCGCGGTCTCGAGGTCGAAGAGCCAGCCGGGACGGACGGTGCGGACGGGCGCCGGGCCGGTCTCGAGCGGCAGGTCACCCGACTCCGGAAGCAACAGCTCCCTGGGATCGAGGCGCTCGAGCTCGTCGTCCACTCCGGGGCGGGTGGTCTCCAGCACCGAGAGCTGGCCGGTGGAGACATCCATGGCCGCGATGCCGACCGCCGCGCCGGCGGGGACAAGCGCGACCACGAAGTTGTTCCGCCGGGCCTCGAGGAGCGCGTCCGCAACGACGGTCCCCGGGGTGACGGTCTCCACGACTTCGCGCCGCACGATTCCCCGGGCTTCGGCCGGGTCTTCGGTCTGCTCGCAGATCGCGACGCGCCTGCCGAGCTTCACCAGACGCGCCAGGTACTCGTCCAGCGCCTTGGCGGGCACGCCGGCCAGCGGGACTTCGTCTGCGGCGCCGTTGTTGCGCGAGGTCAGGGTGAGGCCGAGGAGACGGGACCCCTCTTCGGCGTCCTCGCAGAAGAGCTCGTAGAAGTCCCCCACCCGAAAGAACACGAGCGAGTCCCGGTTGCGGGACTTGATCTCCCGCCATTGCCGCATGAGCGGTGTGTCCAGAGCGCTGGTCGGTTGCTTTGCCAAGGCGGTGGGGTGCTCGCGCACGACGGGAGAACCGCCCCGCCCTGCCCCGTGCCGAGTCGGGCCGCTCCTGCCGGAAGAGGTAGACGGAACGATAACCGCGCGCGCCGCAGCGGATCAACGGCGGCGGCCGGTCAATCGGGCCGGTAGCGCCGCAGCCGGTTGGCGTTCGCCACCACCGTGACGGAGCTGAGCGCCATCGCGGCGCCCGCGATCATCGGCGAGAGGCGCAGCCCCAGCGCGGGGTAGAGCGCGCCGGCCGCCACCGGAATGCCGATCACGTTGTAGATGAAGGCACCGAACAGGTTCTGGACGATGTTGCGGTGCGTCGCGCCGGAAATCCGCAGCAGGGTGTCCACCCCGCGCAGGGAGTCGCCCATCAGCGCCACGTCGCCGGTGAGAAGCGCCACGTCGGTCCCGCTCCCCATGGCGATCCCCACGTCGGCCGTCGCCAGCGCGGGTGCGTCGTTGATCCCGTCTCCGACCATCGCCACCACTCTCCCTTCGTCGCGCAGCGCCTGCACCACGCGGGCCTTCTCATCCGGCGTGACCCGCGCGCGCACTTTCGAGACCCCCGTCAGCTCCGCCACCCGCCCCGCCGCCGCCTCCACGTCCCCTGTGAGCATCATGATCTCCACGCCCCTCTGCGCCAGCCCCTCCACCGCCTCGCGCGCACCCGGCCGCACCGTGTCGGCCACCCCGAACACCCCCCCCACCACCCCACCCACCCCCACCACCACCGGGGTCGCCCCCTCCCCGGCGAC
>JAPOOQ010000661.1 GCA_026713345.1 Gemmatimonadota bacterium
CTCGGAACTGGCCGCCGGCCTGGCCGCCCTCGAATCCCAACTCCCCCCCGCGCCCCTCTCTCCCGGTGAGCTGTCCGCGCTCCATCCGATCCGCGGCCGCATCACCATGAAGGGCGCGACCGTCTGGCCCGCCACCCCACGCGGCTGGTCCGTAGCCCTGTCGCGCCCCGACGACTTCGAGCCGGCGGGTGCCCGTACCGTGTGGGTGGCGCCCGTCGGCAGCCTGGCGGAATGCCCGGACGCGCTCGCCCCACTGTCACCCGTCCTTCAGACCATCGGACTGGCCGGAATCGACCGCGACCGCGCGGCGGCCCTGGCCGAAAACCTCTTCGCCATCGGAGCGACGAGAATCGTCCCCCTGGACCAGGTACCCTTCCCGGACCCCGACTGGCTACACGACGGCGCCCGGCCGTTGCAAGAACTGGTACGCTGGGGCGAACTGCGCCAGCAGCCCGTCGAATAGGTCCCCGCTGCATTCGGGCGGCGAAACTGCCCGGCGGCGTCGGACCGGTTAGTCGTCCGATTCGGGGTCGTTCCGCCACATGACCAGCTGGCGGGTGCCCCTCGGTGTCTCCTCCACGCGAACTGTCAGTGTGTCACCCTTGCGGATTCCGCAGTCGGAGCGGATACCGAGCGGGATCGTCAGGCGCCCGCCGGTTCCGACCGTTACGTCGCCGTAATAGAGCGTTCGATAGATTGCCACACAAACTCCTTGTTGGTCATCGTCCCATGGGGCCCGTCAACCCAATAAAATAATCAAGGCGCCCCCCATGAATGTAACAGCAGTGGCTCCATTGGTTCCCTGCGGATCATCCCCGCCGCGCCGAAACCGGTACCCCGCTCTGAACGTTTTCCCGCGAGAGGGCGTACCTTCCAACGGTTTGCGATTTCATTCCAGCTTTCAGAACGGAGCCGATACGTGAACGATATGGCAGTCCGGCTGTCGGGCGTCACCAAGTCGTTCGGGGAACACACCGCTGTCTCCGAATTCGATCTCGAGATCCCCAGGGGCACCATACTGGGGCTGCTGGGACCGAACGGATCGGGCAAGACGACCACGATCCGCATGATCATGGCCATTCTCCTGCCGGACGAGGGAACCGTCGAACTCCTCGGCGGCGTCCCCGACATGAGCCGTCGGAGCCGCGTCGGGTATCTCCCGGAGGAACGGGGCGTCTACCCGAAGATGAAGGTGATCGAGCAGCTAGTCTTTCTGGGTGAATTGAGGGGTCTGGCCCGGGCCGACGCGAAGGAGCGGGCGGGACAGTGGCTGGAACGCCTCGGTCTCAAGGACTGGGCGGCCAAAAAGGTGCAGGATCTGTCGAAGGGGATGCAGCAGAAGGTCCAGTTCATCGGCACAATCCTCCACGACCCGGAGCTGCTCATCCTCGACGAGCCCTTCAGCGGCCTCGACCCGATCAACCAGGACGTGCTGGAATCGATCGTCCGCGAGGAGAGCGCTCGCGGCAAGACGATCCTCTTCTCCACCCACCTGATGGAGCAGGCCGAGCGGCTGTGCGAACGCGTCTGCCTGATCTCCAGGGCCCGCAAGGTGCTCGACGGCGACCTCAAGCAACTCAAGCGAAGGGAACGGACTGGCGCGGTGGCCGTCGAATTCGAGGGCGACGCGGGCTGGCTCGACCGGGCGGGCGTGGTCGAGCGAGAGCCGGCCGGCGACGCCTGGCACATCCCCCCGGGCCGGATCGGACACGGCGAGCTGCTCTCCGCCGCGCTGCGCGAGGGGGTGAACCTGCGGCGCTTCGAGGTGCTGGAGCCCCGTCTGCACGAGATCTTCGTGCGCCATGCGGGGGAGGAAGCGACCGAAGCACCGATGAGTCCGAAGGGAGGCGCGCGATGAGACAGGTATGGGTCGTACTGCGGCGGGAATACCTGGAGCGGGTCAAGACGAAGGGGTTCATCATCGGTACGCTGGCCATTCCGCTCCTGCTGATCGGCCTGATGGGGCTCAACATCTTCATTGCGGTGCAGGCCACGGGCTCCGATCGCGAGTTGGCCCTTGTCGATTTCACGGGGGTCATCGGCGAGGAGGTGGCGGAGCAGCTCGGACGCGTCGGCTACGAGATCGAGGTGGTGGGCCGCGAGGTGAGCCTGGAGGAGCTGGACCGCCAGGTCGTTGACGACGAGCTCGAGGGCTATGTGGTGCTCGACGACCTCACCCTGTCGGAGGGGGTATTCGCCTACCGGTCGAAGGACTCCCCCGGCGGCACCCGCGTGGCGCTCTTCGAGTCGGCGGTGCACGACATCGCGCTGGACAACTACCTGGCGACGATCAGCACGGGGGAAGCGCTGCGGTCGCTCATCGAAGGAGGACGACTGGTATTCGAATCCGTCATCGAGGTGGAAGACCAGGAAGCGGCCGAGGCGGCGCGGGTGACGGGCATCGCGCTCGGCTTCGGCGGCGCCATGTTCCTGTACATCACGATGCTGCTCTACGGGGCGTTCGTGCTCCGCTCCGTCCTGGACGAGAAGCGGAACCGGGTGGTCGAGGTGGTGATCTCGGCGATCACACCGTGGCGGCTGCTGCTGGGCAAGGTGCTGGGCGTCGGGTCGATGGGACTGACGCAGATGGGGATCTGGGCGGCTTGCGCGGGCGTGCTTCTGCTCATTGCGGCGCCGATGGTCGCGGCCCGGATCCCGGGCGCGGACCTTGCGCGCATCGCGGAGTTCGTGCCGGGGCCAGGTGTTTTTCTGCTCCTCGCGGCCTTCTTCCTTCTCGGCTACTTCCTGTACGCGTCCCTCTTCGCAGCGGTCGGAGCGATGTGCGCCACCGAGGAGGAGGCGGGCCAGGCCCAGTTCCCGGTGATCATGCTCCTCGTCATCCCCTTCATCCTGCAGATGGCCACCATCGGGGGGAGCTCGATGGCCTGGATGGACTGGGTGGCGCTCTTCCCCTTCTTCAGCCCGGTGATGATGTTCCCGCGGGCGGTCGCGGAGTCGGTGCCCTGGTGGATGACGGGGCTGTCGCTCGTCTTCATGGCGGCCGCGGTGGTGGGCACGTCGTGGTTGGCGGGCAGGATCTACCGCGTCGGGATCCTCATGCAGGGAAAACGGCCCACCCTGCGCGAACTGGCGCGGTGGGTGAGGCAGGCATGATATACGATCATGCACCCGTCACATGGAGCTCCACGAACCTGCGGATGAGCCCGTTTGCGAGCGGGGTTTCCTCCATGGCCCCGATTACCCCGCTCAGGGTGGCGCCGGCGACCTCCTCCACGTACCGCGGGTAGGCCGCGAAGCGTGCGTGGGTCCCCGCGACATCGAGTTCGGGGTGGAACTGGGTGCAGTACACGGGGGCGTCGTCGAAGCGGTAGGCCTCGTTGGCGACCGTGGCCGACGAGGCGAGCAGGGTGGCGCCGGGAGGCAGCGTCTCCACGAGGTCTTCGTGGCCCAGCTGCGCCTTGAAGGGGCTGCCCAGCGTGCGGAAGAGCGGGTCGGCCCGGCCGGCGGCGGTGAGCACCAGCTCGTGGGTGCCCAGTTCGGCCCGGTTGCGATCCTGCACCACCTCGCCCCCCATCGCCACCGCCATCCCCTGGAAGCCCCAGCACGAAGCGAAGGCGGGAATGCCCGATGCGTACACCTCCCGGAGCGAATCGAGCGCCGTCTGGAGCCAGGGCTCGGTGCTTGTGGCCGAATAGTCGCCGCTGCCCCCCATGAGGACGAAGTCCGCGCCGGCGAGGTCGCGCGGAGTGATCGACCGGCCGAGCAGGTCGTAGACGGAGATGTCCACGGCCAGCGGCTGCAGGACCCGCACGAACGAGGCGATCTCGTGGGGTGACATGGGGTCGCCGGGGTCGCGCACCTGGAGGAGGAGGCAGCGGAGGGGCTGGGCGGGGGTGGTCATTGGGTGGTTGGGGTACTCAGGTCACCGAGCGCAGCAGGGCGGTGAGGTGGTAGCGGTCAAGGGCGCGCGCCGCGTCGAATGCCTCGTGCCGGGTGCGCTCGATGATGATCACCGTGGTCCGGACCGGCTCTTCGTGCTCGGCCCGGTCGGTGGGCACGTAGCACAGGCGTCCCCTTGTGGAATCCGGATCCCGATCATCGTCCACGAACTCCAGGAACACCTCCCAGAAGCGCCCCTCGTGGGTGAAGGTGGTGACGTGCATGCCCTGATCGGGGCCGCTCTCGCCGCCCTGAGGGGGGCCGCCCGGATGCGGCTGGTCGGGGGACGGGGACCTCGGCTCCATGGTCATAACAGTCTAGCGACTGGCGGTTGACGGCGCACCCTGCGGAGCACCGGCGCGTTGACATCGCCAGAGGCGGTTCCTACCTTCCTTCGGCTTTTTTCGCCAACCTGAGCAGTCCTTCACATCTACGTCCAACCGGGCCCGCCAACGGGTTCTCGATGCCTACAGCACTAATGAAAAGGTTGTGGCTGGTGGCTGGGGCGGGAGCAATCGCCGTCCTTCTGGGGATCGTCCTGATCGGCGGCCGTCAGGCTCCCGACGAGGCCGAAATGGCCCAGGCCGGCGATCCCCTTGAACAGTCCCAGCCTATCCAGTTCCCCCACGACACCCACGCGGGGCAGTTCCTGATCGACTGCCAGTATTGTCACTACTCGGCGGAGCGCTCGGTGGACGCGGGGATCCCGCCCGTGGAGACCTGCATCGGGTGCCACCGCGAGGGGAGTGTCGCCGGGAGGAACATGCCGGAAGAGATCGTGAAGGTGCGGGAGTATCACGCCTCGGGCACTCCCATTCCCTGGCGGCGGATCTACAAGGTCTCGGACCACGTTCACTTCCCGCACATGCGGCACGTCGCCGCCGGGGTGACGTGCCAGACCTGCCACGGCGAGGTGCAGGAGATGGGCGTTCTCGAAGAGGTGGCCCCGGAGGCGGGAGACCTGAAGATGGGATGGTGCATTTCCTGCCACCTGGAGCGCGGGGCTTCCCGCGACTGCACGGTATGTCACTACTAGCAGCCGGCAAACCAGCGCGGGCGGCTTCCCGCCGTGCGCGGCGGGCCGCGGGAGCCGCGACGTCATGAGCGGCGGTTTCGAGCGGCGCGACTTCCTGAAGGTGCTCGGCGTGACCGGTGCCGGTGCGGCCGTCACGGGCTGCGACACCGGCCAGGTCGAGCGGCTGATTCCGTATGTGACGCCCCCGGAGGAGATCACCCCCGGGGTGGCGACCTGGTACGCGTCGACCTGCGGCGAATGCGCGAGCGGGTGCGGGATCCGGGTGCGGACGAGGGAGGGCCGGGTGGTGATGGTCGAGGGCAACCCCGATCATCCGGTATCGGCCGGGGGTCTCTGCTCGCGCGGCGTCTCGGCGCTTCAGGGGCTCTACAATGCGGACAGGATCGCCACGCCGCTTCGCGCCGGAGCCGGCGGCTTCGAGGCGATCGGCTGGGACGAGGCGCTGGAACTCCTGGCCAGCCGGCTGGGCAGCGGTGGCCGGTCCCTCTTCCTGACCGGGCCAAAGGGGCCCACCGAGTCCACGCTCCTGGACGGGTTCGTGGAGGCGGTGGGGGGTCGGCGCGTGGTCTACGACGCCCTCGACGACTCGGCGCTCCGGTCCGCCGTCAACATCGCCTTCGGGGTGAACACGCTGCCCCGCTACGATATCGCGGCGGCCCGCTTCCTGGTGTCGTTCGGCGCCGACTTCCTCGAGACGTGGCTGTCGCCGGTGAAGTTCGCGGCCGACTTCGCGCGGATGCACGGGGTCGAGAACGGCGAGAAGGGCCGGTTCGTCTTCGTGGGTCCGCGCCTGTCGCTCACCGGACAGAACGCCGACGAGTGGATCCCGGCGCGGGCCGGTTCGGAAACCGCCATCGCGCTGGCGATCGCGGGCGAACTGGTGCGGCGCGGCGGCGACGCGGGCCCGTACAGCGATGTCGTCTCCGGCTACAGCCTGGAGGATGCGGCCGCGCAGGCCGGGGTGGAAGCCGAGGCGCTGTCCGCGCTCGCCGATCACTTCGCACAGGGCGATGCGCTCGCCCTCGGGCCCGGCCTCGCGGGGAACCACCAGGCGGCGACGGCGGCCAACCTGGCCGTGTTGATCCTCAATGCGGCGGCGGGCAGCCTCGGCAGCACCCTGCACATCGACGCCGCGTCCGACGGGGAGGCCTCCTCGTACGGCGGCCTCGCCAGCGCGATCGCGCAGATGGGCGCGGGGAACTACGGTGTGGCGGTGGTGTCGGGCGCGAATCCCGCCTACACCCTTCCCCCCGCCGCCGGGTTCGGCGACGCGTTCGGCGCGGTGCCCTTCAAGGTGGCCTTCGCCACGACCCTGGATGAAACGGCCGCGATGGCCGACCTGGTGCTCCCCGACGCCCACCCTCTCGAGTCCTGGGGCGACAGCCGCCCGGCGCCGGGGACGTACGCGGTGCGGCAGCCCGCCATGCGCCCGGTGCCGCTCTTCGACTCGCGCGCCATGGCGGACGTGCTCCTGGAGACCGGGGAGCGGCTGGGCCACGATCCGGGCGCTGCCACCTTCCAGGAATACCTGCGCGGCGCCTTCGACCGGTGGCTCGCGGACGAGGGGATGCGCGCGGGGCTGGCCGGCGATTCGAACCGGCTGTGGCGCACCGCGCTGAGGACGGGGTCGGTGTCGCATGTGGACCTGTCCAACAAGATCACCGCGCTGCAGTCCCCCGTTACCGCGGTGGACTTCGACGCCCCGGGCGTTGCAGGGGGCGGCGAGGCCGCGGACGGCGCGCTGACGCTGCTGGTCTACCCGTCGTCCAGGTTCGGCGACGGCACCCACGCGAACCGGCCCTGGCTGCAGGAGCTGCCCGATCCCGTATCGAAGGTGATGTGGCACTCCTGGGTGGAGATGAACCCGGCCACCGCCGAGCGGCTCGGCCTGCGGCAGGGCGACGTCGTGAGCGTGGCCACCGCCGAGGGGTCGGTCGAGGTCCCGGTGTGGGCCTATCCCGGCATTCGGGAGGACGTGGTGGCGATCGCGATGGGCGGAGGCCACACGGATTACGGGCAGTTCGCCAACGGCAACGGCGTCAACCCCATGGGCCTTCTGCCCGCCGTCATGGATGGCGACTCGGGGGCGCTCTCGCTGCTGGCCGCCGGCGCGACAATCACGGCGACCGGGGCCTGGCAGCGTCTGGTCACGAACGAGGGTTCCAGCGACCAGGACAACCGCAACGTCACGCCCGCGGTCGCGCTGTCCGCGCTCGGCCATGCCGAAGAGGACGAGGAGCACGCCGCCGAGGGCGAGCACGGCCAG
>JAPOOQ010000662.1 GCA_026713345.1 Gemmatimonadota bacterium
CGTCTGGAGAGCGTCGACCCGGGCGGCGCCCAGTGGGACGGGATCGGGCCCGAGCGGGCTATCGGGTGCGTGGTCTACGGGGGCACCGAGATCGCCGAGGCCGGCGTGATCCGCCACTCCTACGGGAACCGCTGCACGCTGGGCGAGCCATCCGGCGAGAAGACCGCGCGGATCCGGGCGCTGAGCAAGGCGCTGATCTCGGCGGGCGTGCGGGCGCCCGTGCGCTCGATCCGCCGTGAGATCTGGGTCAAGCTGCTCGGCAACGTCTCCTTCAACCCCATCAGCGCGCTCACGCTGGCCACTCTCGACAGGGTCGCCACCGAGCCAGGCACGCGGGGCGTCGCCCGTGCGATGATGGAGGAGACCCGCGCAATCGCCGATGCGCTGGGCGTTCCCGTCCGCATCGACATCGAGCGGCGGATCGACGGCGCGGCCGCGGTTGGGGCGCACCGCACCTCGATGCTGCAGGATCTGGAGAAGGGCCGCACCATGGAGATCGACGCCCTGGTCGCCTCGGTGCAGGAGCTGGGGCGGCTGGTCGGGGTGGCCACGCCGACGATCGATGTGGTGCTCGCGCTGGTGCGGCAGCGGGCGGGGGTGGCGGGGCTGTATTCGGCCTGAATCAGATAACCACAGAGTGCCGCGCACCGTTTTTTGTTGCGCGCTGCCGTGAATTGGCCGAAATAGCGCGGTATTGCACCGTACGCGCACCGTTTTTCGTTGCGCGCGCTTTCTATCCCCCGAAAAGCGTCACCTCGAAGATCCTGCCCAGGATCAGGATCAGGCTCATCCCCGTGAACACCACGATGCTCACCCAGGTGAACACCCGCGCGAAGGTCGACGGGTAGAAGTGCGGGTCGTCCTTCGGGATCACTTTCAGGCAGTAGTAGAAGTTCAGGCAGAAGATGACCGGCGCCACGAAGTACGCCAGCGCCGACGCCACCAGCACCAGAAACACCGGGCGCGGCGCCACGGCGATGAACACGACCGCCGCCACCAGCGAGAACAGCATCGTCAGCCGGTAGATGTTGTACTCGGAGTACCAGCGGCGGCGGCGTTCGGGGGTCAGCCGGTCCGCGGCGGTCCCCGCCAGCGCCGCCGTCGGCCGGAACAGGTTGCGGCAGCACGCTCCCACGATCCGCGGCCACCCATCGAAGTAGTTGAACGCCGTCGAGAAGGTCGCGGCGAAGGCGCCGATCATGAAGATCGTCATCATCCACGGGCCCACGCTCTCGGTGAAGATCCCCGCGATTTCGCCCATCACCGCGCGGCCCTCGATCGGGCTGGGGTACAGCCACACGGCCGCCAGGAGCAGGAAGATCGTCGCGATGATAAACGACACCACGTGCCCGAGCCGGAAGTCCCACAGACTGATCCGGAAGCAGCGACGGCTGTACTCGACGGCGCGCTCGGGCAGGCGGCGAACATCGACCGTCAGGTCCGACGTCCGGGGCGCGAACGGGTCGAAGCTCGGCGCCAGCCCCGCAGTCTCCAGCCGGTCGCGGATCCGCGCCATCCCGGTGCGCTTCGCCTTACCCCACTCCGACGCCTGCAGCGACACGTCGATCCCGGTCGGTAGCAGCCCCAGGAACCCGGCGATCACCAGCCACGACCCCGCCGGCGCATCGAAGATCACGAAGTGCTCGAGTTCGCCGATCGGCGCGGGCCGCACGAAGTACACGATCACCGCCGACACGAACAGGAGGCCCCCCGCGATCTTCGCCCCCGTTTCAAGCGCCGCGTACCGGCCCCACAGCAGAATCACCACCGACACTGTCCCAAGAAACGCCGCCCATCCCCACAACGGCACCTCCAGCCCCATCTGCGCCGAGAACAGGTAGTACAGCACCGCGGCCGCCGCGATCAGCCGCCCCGCCTGCCCCACCGCGCACTGCACCAGCGTCGTCACCAGCACATACCAGACCGGCAGCTTCTTCCACGATGTCGCGTAGGCCGCCATGAGGCTCTTGCCCGTCGCGTTGGTGAACCGGAAGGCCAGCTCGAAGCCGTAGTACTTGAAGACGTACGCCAGCAGGATGCACCAGAGCAGCGCGAACTCGAAGCGCCCGCCCGCCGTCGGAGCCGTGACGAGGTGGCTGGTGCCGATCCCCGTCATCATGAGGATCATCCCGGGCCCGAACTGGCGCAGCAGGCTGCGCGGGCTCATGTCGGGGATCTTGAGGTCGTCGAAGGTGGGGGCGGAGGGTGAGTCGGTGTCTTTCACGGGTGGCTTCACTGGCTGGGGGCACGGTTGAGAGCATTGGCCTTCTCGTATAGTATAGTAAGGATTCCTTGTTTCACGGAAAGGACAAATCACCGTGCTCGCCAAACTGACCTCCAAGAACCAGTTGACCCTGCCCAAGGCGGTCATCTCCGACTTCGGCGGGACGGAGTACTTCGACGTGACCAGTGATCGCGGCCGGATCGTGCTGACGCCGGTGCGTGTGATCCGGGCCGATGCCGTCCGGGCCAAACTCGCCGAGATCGGGATCACGGAAGCCGACGTGGCGGATGCCGTGGCCTGGGCCCGGCGGGGCGAATGAACCGCGTCTGACGATCCCGGTCACCAATGGTCCACTCCCGCCAGGTCGGCCCCGAGCGCACAGGCACGAGCCCTCCCCGCTGGGTGCTCGACACCAATGTCGTTCTCTCAGCCCTGCTCTTCCCCTCCGGCAGGCTCACCTGGTTGCGGGACGCATGGCGGTCAGGGGCAATAGTGCCGCTGGCGAGCGGGGAAACCACCACCGAATTGATCCGGGTGCTCCACTATCCACGCTTCGGACTTGCGCCGGGCGAACAGGAGGATCTGCTGGCAGACTACCTGCCCTATTGCGAATCGGTCGTCGTCTCCGGGGCGGTCGCCACGCCTGAGTGCCGGGACCCCCGGGACCGTCCGTTTCTCGAATTGGCCCTCGCCGGCGAGGCCGACGCGCTCGTGACCGGCGACAAGGACCTGCTCGCCCTGGCCGCGACCTACCCGATTCCCGTCCTTCCCCCCACCGCCGCCCTTGCCACACTGCCCGCCCGGTGATTACTTCGTGACGGCCATTCAACGGACTAGATTCCCTTCATGAAGCCCACCGATACCCGGAACCCGGACCACTACCACAGGGTCGTCGACTGTCAGTGGGGATGTCCCGCGCACACGAACGTGCCCGAGTACATCCGGCTGATCGCGAACGGGCAGTACACCGAGTCGTATCTTCTGAACCGGAAGTCGAACGTTTTCCCCGGGATTCTGGGACGCACCTGCGACCGCCCCTGCGAGCCGGTCTGCCGGCGGGTGAGGCTGGGCGGGGCGCCCGGGGGGCGCTGCTCTTCCCTTTCTTCCCCCCCGGAATCGTGGGCGGGTAGCCGGTGATGTCGTCACGCAGGCCCGACGCACCCCGCTTCAGCCGGCAGATCGCCCCCGGCTCGCCGTCCAGCCGCACCCGCCGGCAGACCGGCTCGCAGGGGCGGGCGCAGGGGCGGGCCAGAAACCCCGGGGAAACGGTCGGCTTCCGGGTCAGAAGAGACGACTCGCGGGAAGGCCCCGTCGCGCGTCGGCGCGTGGACCC
>JAPOOQ010000663.1 GCA_026713345.1 Gemmatimonadota bacterium
AAGGGGGAGAACGGGTCGGCGGGTGTGAGGACGAGGGTGGTCCCCCAGGAGATGGGCTGGCGCCCGATGACCAGGTCGGCGTCGGGGCCGAGGTCGAAGCGAAGGCTCAGCCGGTCGATGCGGTGTCGCCAGAGGACGCCCTCGCCAGCGTCGATCTCGTCGTCCAGCGTCAGCCAGTCGCCGCTCGACGCGGAGCCGGCCGCCGCGGTGAACAGCTGAGCGCCGAGCGTCCCCGGTTCCCGAAAGGTCAGCGCGTGTTCATATGCGACATCCACGAGCGCGGGCCCGGACCCTCCGTCCCACATGAGGCGCATCCGCTGGAAGGCCGAGCCGTTGGATGGGCCGCCGAGCGGGCTGCTGCCCACGCGCGTCCACAGATTCAGGTAGTAGCCCGACACCCCGGACTGCTGGGCCGCGGCGGGGAGCGGTTGAAGGCCGAGCAGGAGCGTGGCCGCGAGCACCCCTGCCGAGCCGACCTGCGCCGACCTCAAGCCCCGTCCGGCGTCGACTCGTCCTCGATCTGCCCGTCCACCAGCCGGATCAACCTGCCGGCCCGCTCCATGACGCGGGGGTCGTGGGTCGAGAAGACGAATGTGGTCCCCCGCGTGCGGTTGAGCTTCTCCATCACGTCGAGCAGCGCCTCTGCCGTGGCCGAGTCCAGATTGGCGGTGGGCTCGTCGGCCAGGACAAGGTCGGGTTCGCCCAGCACGGCCCGCGCCACCGCCACCCGCTGCTGCTGGCCGCCGGAGAGCTTGAGAGGAAACCGGTCTTCCATCCCCTCCAGGCCGATCTCGCCGAAGAGCTTCCGGACCCGCTCCCGGCGCTCCCGGCCCGGCACGCCGTGAAGCATCAGCGTGAATTCGGCGTTCTCCCGCGCGGTCAGCATCGGCAGGAGATTGTACGACTGGAAAACAAAGCCGATCCGGTTGAGCCTCACCCACGCCAACTCCCGGTCGGAGAGCGCCGTGATCTCCTGGCCGCCGATCCGGACCGTCCCCTCGGTCGGGCTGGTGAGGCCACCGAGCAGGTTCAGCACGGTCGTCTTCCCCGAGCCCGATGGACCCGCCATGGCGACGAACTCGCCGTTCTCCACGACCAGGCCGACGCCCCGCACCGCCTCCACCGGGCGCGGCTCCTGGGGGTAGATCTTCCAGAGGTTCGCCGTCTGGACTGCGGGCCCCGTGGTGCGGGTCCCGCCGTCGGCCGCTTGGACCGTGGGCTCCTTCGTCGGCCCCGGTGCGCCACTCGGATTCTCTCCCATCACTCCACCTTTACCGATTCCGCGGGGTCCAGGCGCCCCGCCTGCCACGCCGGGTACGCGGAGGCCGCCAGGCCGATCGCCGCCGTCATCATCAGGCTCTGCACCACGTGATGCACTTCGATGACCGGCATCATGACCGGATCGAAGGCGATGCCCCCGAAGTTGAAGTCCTCGGGCCACAACCCCGAGAGGTCGAGCCCGTTGCGGAAGAAGATCCGCACTACCGCAAGGCCCAGCGCCACCCCGATCATCCCGCTGGCGACGGTGAGCAGGACCCCCTCGATGAAGACGACCAGCCCCGTTTCCCGGCCGCTCAGACCGAGCGCCCGGAGCAGCCCCATCTCGCGCCTCCGGTGCAGCACCGACATGAACACCGCGTTGAGGATCGCCAGCGCGACGATCGCGAAGAGGATGAAATGGAAGGCCCAGTCGCCCCCGTCGTCGAGCTTCAGCGCCGAGTAGAGGTCCGGCTGGGTCACGGGCCAACCCACCACCTCGGTGCCGGCCGGATCCACCCCGCCCCGCACACCCTCGACCACCGCGTCCGTGAACGCCGAGTGGGTCAGCAGCACGGCCACGGTGGTGGCCCCCTCCACCCCCAGCCACGAGCGCACGGTGCCGAGCGGGATGTGGACGAGCGACTGGTCCAGCGCGTCGACGCCGGTGCGGTAGATCCCGACGACCCTCACCAGCTGTCCCTCGATGTCGCCCGACGCGGCCTGCGCCGTGAGCACCATGCGGGACCCCGTCCGCACGCCGAGTCGCTCCGCCATCCCCGCGCCGATGTAGGCGTGCAGCCGGTCGCCGTCCTCCAGGTAGCGCCCGTCCGTCACCTCCTCGCCCAGCCTCGAAAACGCCGGCTCGACCGCGGGATCGACGCCCAGGATCCACGCCGGCAGCGCGCCTTCGGGCGACGATGCCAGTCCCCGGGTGGACACCCGCACCGACGCCAGCGGCGGATCGGCCGTCGGGGCATCGGCGACGGCGGCCAGCGACGCCTCCAGCTGTGCGGCCGAGAGACGGTCGTCCAGGCTCTCGCTGTCCCGGTATCCGGGGGCGTTGATGGTGACGTGCCCCGACCCGAGCCTCACCCCCGTGTCGATCCAGTCCTCGTGGGCCCCGTCCGCGAGCGTGCGCGAGAAGATCAGCAGCGCGAGCCCGATGGCCATCGCGGCGGCGGTCAGGGCGCTTCGGCGCAGCTCCCGCCCCAGGTTGCGCAGCGCGAGCCAGACGAGGGTGCGGAAGCGGACCATCTAGCGGGCGTCCATGTTCTAGCGGTTCGCAAGCGAGTCGGCGGGCGGCACGCGAACGGCACGCCAGGCCGGCAGGAGGGCCGCGACGATGCCGGTGATCACCAGGGCGATCGCGCTGACCATGGGTCCCACCACGGAATACTCGACGGTCAACATGGGCCGGACCGCCGAGCCGCCGAAGGAATAGGTGTCGACGAACTGGCTGAGGTCGATGGGGTTTTCGTAGAGGTAGATCATGAGCGGGATCGCGAGGACCAGCCCGGCGCCCAGCGACAGCAGCCCCAGGAGGATCCCTTCGTAGACGACGATGCGCCCCACGGAGAGGCCCGATGTCCCCAACGCCCGCGCGACCCCGAATTCACGGCGGCGCTCGAAGGTCGCGAGGAGCATCGCGTTGGCGACGCCGAAGGCCGCCATGCCAAAGATGAACGCGGCCACGACCCAGTTCATCGATTCGGCGTAGGTGACGATGAAGAAGAGCTGCGGCTGGAGGACCGACCACGGCTCGGTGCGCAGGTCCGATGCGATCGCGACCGCCGCCTCCCGGATCCGGTCCGCGGGCTCCTCCGACTCGCGGACGCGGTCCACGGACACCGCCACCTCGTGGATTCGCCCGGGGCCCATCGCCATCAGCTCCGCGAGCGTGCCCAATTCCAGCAGCGCGTAGCTGTCGTCGAACGCCCCCACCCCCACGCTGAAGATCCCCGACACGGTGAAAAGGTCGTTCCCCGTCGACCCGTCCGCCGCGGGAGCCACCAGCACCACCTCACCCCCCACCTCGGCCTCGACCGCTTCAGCCATTGCATCGCCCAGCGCGATCTCACCCGGCCCCGGCATCCGCCCCGCCACCATCGAGCTCCCGAAGCGGCTGACCTCCGCTTCGCGCACCGGGTCCACCCCCATCAGGATCCCCCCCACCGTCTCGTCACCGGAGCTGACCAGCCCGCCGCCGTACAGGCGCGGCGCCGCCCCCACCACCCCATCCTGCCCCTCCACGGCGGCCAGCAGAGCCCCCACATCCAGCCCCTCCCTGCCCCCGAGCGTGCGGTGAATGCTCCGCTCGGGTTCGTAGTCCGCGGCGTGGATCTGCACCTGGCCCGTCGCCACCCGGGTCCCGTTGGAGACGAGCTCCTCCATCATCCCGTGCATGTACCCGATCATGAGGACGGAGGCCACGAATCCGAAGGTGAGCGCCGAGGCGGTCAGCGCCGTGCGGCGGCGGTTGCGCCCCAGGTTCCGCCAGGCGATCCGCCACCAGATGCGGCTGGTCACGCGTCCCATTCCGACATCGCGGCGCCCGGCGCCCCCGAAGAGCCGTCCCATTCCGACATCGCGGCGCCCGCCACCCGCCCGCGCCCGTCCCGCCGCGTCATCGGCGCGCCCGCAGGTTGCGCAGGCTGAAGAAGTCCGCTTCCAGCCCCACGTCGAACTCGAGCTCGAGGTAGGTCACGACTGTGCGTTCCTCGCTGTCGGCAGGCTGGATCACCGTGCGAGTGGGCACCAGGCGCCCGCCAAGGGACCCGAATTCCGAGAAGGTGAAGGTGCGCGACAGGGTGCCGTCCTCATCGAAATAGCGCGCCCAGATCGGCATCCGGTCTCGCTTGCGGATCTGCTGCACGATCCGGCCCCAGATCACCGGCGCCTCGGGCCTGGGCGTCATCGTGAACTCCCAGACCTCCTCGCCGTCGCGGTCGCCCTCGAAGGAAATGACGATGTCGTAGTCCTCGACGATCCGGCTCTCCTTGACCAGATCGTCGTTGGTGAAATGCGAACTCATCCATGCGCCGAGCATCATCGACGGCGGAAGCTTCATCGTCCGGTCGGCCTTGGGGAGGTAGTTCCAGACTTCGTTTTCGACCTTGAGGGTCGCGCTCCCCGCCTCGCGCGCCGGGCTCTCCACGCGGATGAGCGAGTACTCCGTCCCCAGCGACCACACCCGCATCTCCAGCGTGCGGGACCAGTTTTCGGTGTCGATCTCCATGCGCATGCGGCCGGTGCTGGACTCGCCGCGCATGAGGCGGTCGACCTCGTCGATGATCTCGAGTACGCGGGGGTCGGTCTGGGCGGAGGTCGGGGCTGGGAGCGTGGTCGCCGGCACGCTGGCGACAAGTAAGGTAAACATGACATTCTGTAAGGTTTTCATGACATTATGACCGATCTGTCGCTGTGTTGCAGCGCGCATGCGCCACTGGCCCGTGTCCACCCGCTGCACTATTCTGCCTCCCGCAACCCGGAATCACCCTTCAACGTTAACCCTACCGCCCGCCCGGCCCCAATGCACGGCATCCGTGGCGCGGGCGGTCCCGGAATGATCGGAGCAATCCCCACATGAGCGACATCGTCTACGAAGCGGACGTGCGGATCGAACGCGTTCGCGGCCCCAACCGGCTCGCCTGGCTCCCGGCCCA
>JAPOOQ010000664.1 GCA_026713345.1 Gemmatimonadota bacterium
TCAGGCGTATCAACGGCTCCACCGACAGGTCGGTTACTCTGGACCCACATGACGGGGTGACGGTGACGCTCCATACATACGGTTTATCGTCGTCCCAAATCTTGAGTGTCACCGAAGACGGCAGGCTGTCCAGCGCCACCGTGAACGTCTCGTCGTCCTCGTCGGCGTCCTGGGCCGTCGATATGGTGCCCGTCCCGCTCGTCGCGCCGGCGTTGATCGTGATGGACGAGAGCGTCCCGTGGTCCTCCGACTCAGATGTGTTCCGCGTCACCGTCAGCGGGACCGTCACCGCGCTCGCCAGCGTCGACGACAACCGTGCCGTCACCGTCACGCTCGATCCTTCCGCCACCGGATTCGGTGAAGCCGACAGCCGCACCGTCGGGGGTGCCGGGGTAGTGCCCCCGTCGTCGAACTCCCAGGTGCATTGCGCGGTCACATCCTGGTCGTCCCTGAGTCTGTACTCGAACCCGGAGAATCCGGGAAAGTTCTGGCGTAACTGGCCAAACGTAATGTCGGGAGGCAGTTCGATCGAACGGCCGGATGGCCTGATTGGCTGCGTCCGCAGCCATCGCCCGGCGGTGCTGTCGGTAACCCAGCGGTATTCCGTCGCGACTTCCTGAGCCGGAGCGGGCGTGAGCACCAAAGCCCATGACGGCTGCACGGTGCTGTCGGTGACCGTGGTCCCGCACGCCGGGCTGGCATCAACGGACAGTCTTCGAGGATCGACGACCGTCACCGTCACATCGTCGATCACCGCAGTCTCATAGCCCCCGCCGCTTGCGATGTGCGATATCGTCGCCGCGCCGGTAGCGGTCCCGCTCACTGTCACCGGTCGAGCCGTATCCCAGTTCGACGGGCTGAAGGTCAAGCTCGATGGGTCCACCGTGGCAACGTTGGGGTCGCCGCTCGACACCGACACCGTGACTTCAGCGGTCGGCCGCGCGGTCAGCACCACCGTGTAGCTGCCGGTCGCGCGCTTGTTGATCGTCAGGTCGGTCGGCGTCACGACCGCACCCGGCGTGTCGTTGTCGCTCACGGTGAAGATGATTTTCTGAAAGGGGAAGGGCACCCCGCAGGGTACTTCGACGTGTCGCTCAAGCGAGACGCGATGCTGCCCGAGCGCGTTGTTGTAATGGAGCGTCACCTTCACCTGCTTCGCTGTGTCTGAGTCCTGCTCAGTCCAACTCACTGACCGCGGAGAAACGCCAAGCAGGCTGCTGTCAGATGCAACAAGATTTATGACGGCCGGGGCGCAACCGCTGGTTACCAGATAGCCGAGGGTCAGGTTGTACGACAGTCCTTCCTCCACGGCGAATCCGATGGGCTCGTCATCGAAGGCGGAAACGCTGACCGACGCGGTGACTCCGGCATAGTTCCCGCCGGTTGCGGTGTAGGTGACCGTCGCCTTCCGGTGCGCCGGAGGATTATTGAGTATACTGTCGTCGACTCCGGTGTAGGTCACGTACTGCTTGGTGCTGTAGTTGGTCGGTGTGAACCTGAGCATCATCGGGTTCACGGTTACTGCCGACGGGTTCCCGCTGACAACCTCCACTGTGACATCCGTAGTCGGTGCGTCGAGTAGCCAGACTTCCTGTGTCACAGTGCCACCGTTCTCCGCGACCCACACGGAGCTGTCGTCAACCCGAATAGTAGTCTGCGCACGGGCCGTTGTCGGTTGCAGCAATCCGGGGGCGATCAACGCCAGCAGGGCGAGAGCAACCCATTCAGATTGCGAAGTGGTGGCGCTCGGCGTTCGGCCAAGAAGTCGTGCCATTTGGAACCTAGCGCAACGGGGATGGCCTTCTCATCACGCGTTGCTCACCGTGCGAGGACGGGCCGGACCCGCACACGCCACGTTCCCGGCCCGGGACCAGCTGGGCCAGACATCGACGCCGAAGATCTTCGGCGCCGATGTTCCTTCACCGCGCAACGCGGCGCCGACCAACAGCAGCCCGAGCAGCACTACCCCGCCGAGCCGGCAAAGCCCGGTCCGGCATGGGAGACACGGCGCCCGGGACGCCCGCGCGCGCCCGCGGCGGCCCCCCGCCATCAGGCGA
>JAPOOQ010000665.1 GCA_026713345.1 Gemmatimonadota bacterium
CAGTGGGTAATACTGAATTGTCTTACTTGGTAATACCGCAGCACGGGAAAGGGTAGCGTCATGGTGGGCATCTCACTGAAAATGCCGGAGCCTCTTGCCACGGAGGTCGCGGCCGTCGCAAACCACAGGGGCATAAGCAAGTCGGCGCTGATTCGCGAGGCCATCGAGACGTTCCTGAACGGGGATTCCGCAGATCATCCCAGATCGGCTCTGGACCTCGTGGCCGATCTCGTCGGGGCTTGCGAAGGGCCCGAGGACCTGTCCGTCAACAAGAAGTACATGGAAGGCTTCGGTGAGTGAAGTCGGAGATCATTCTCGACACGGGCCCCCTGATTGCCCTCCTGAATTCGCGAGATCCTCATCACCGGTGGGCAAAGAAGCAATGGGACATGATCGAACCCCCATTGCTTACCTGCGAAGCGGTGGTCTCCGAAGCATGCTTTCTCGCCCGACGTCTCGTCAACCGCGGTCCGGAACGGGTGCTCGAATTCGTCCAGCGGGGGGTACTTGACCTGACGTTTCCGCTGGTCAACGAGATCGATGCGTTGGTCCGGTTGGTGAAGAAGTACCGCGATGTCCCGATGTCCCTCGCGGACGCCTGTCTTGTCCGCATGTCGGAACTCCACCCGGCCAGTTCGATCCTCACCCTGGACCGCGACTTCACGATCTACCGGAGAAAGCGGCGGCAGCGGATTCCGCTTCTGCATCCCGATCTCCCTGCCACCGGATCCCTCACGGCGGATTCGCCCTAACTACCCCCCCACCTCCACCCCGCCCACCCACACGTCCGCGATCTCGCGCAGATTGGCCACGTCCTCGAGCGGGTTCGCCCTCAGCACCACGAAATCGGCGCGGCGGCCCGGCTCCAGCGTCCCGATGTCGTCCCTGCCGAGGCACGCGGCGGCCACCCCCGTCGCGGAACGCAGGATCTGCTCCGCGGTGAGGCCCGCGTCGGCCATCAGCTCCATCTCCATGTGCTCGAAGTAGCCCTGGAAGCGCCCGAGCGGCCCCGAGTCGGTGCCGAACGCGATCGGCACGCCGGCTTCCGCCAGCCGCCCCAGGTTGGCCTGCGCGACCTCGAGCGCGCGACCGTACGCCTCCGCCGCCCCCGACGCCCTCACCCGCCCCTGCCGCTGCGGGTCGCTCAGCGTCTCGACCTGCGCGGAATCCACGTCCGCCATGAGGAACGGGTCGTCGAAGAAGTCCGGGCGCTCCCCGTACGCGTAGGTCGACACCTCGCGGGTGAGCGTCGGCACGTAGCAGACGCCGGTTTCGCGCAGGAGGCCGATCGTCTCGTCGTCGACCGCCTCGGCGCGGATGCTGTGCGCGACCATCCCCGTCCCCGCGCGCAACAGCCCCTTCGCGTCCTCCTGGTAGAAGAGGTGCGACGCGACGCGGAGGCCGTGCTCGCCGGCGCGCGCGATCACGGCGGCGTAGGTCTCGGGGGACATCTTCCGCGTGGCGCCCAGGTTGTCGTCCACGCGGATCTTGATCCAGTCCGGGCCCATCGCGGCGGCCGCATCGACGGCGGCGGTGGCTTCCTCCGGGGTGGATCCGGTCACCACCGGGCCGGAGACGAGGAGGCGGGCGCGGGGTGGGGGGGCCGCATCGGCGGGCGCGGCTACGCCCCCGCCCCAGCTCACATCCCTCAATTCGAACAGCGCCCCCCGCTCGCCACCCAGGCTCGCCACCGTCGTCACTCCGAAGCGGGCGTAGCGCTCCAGCTCGCCAAAGGCATACTCCCCGTATTCCATCCCCGTACCCGGAATCCAGGTGCCGCCCACGTGGCCGTGCGTGTTGATGAGGCCGGGGATGATGTGTCGGCGTAGCACAACGATCCTCCCGACAAACGCGGTCCCGGCGGCCCCGACCATCCTCGAACCGGCCATGTCGCCAAAGTCGCCGTCCCCGGCCAGCGGCTCGACCGACAGGATCCTGCCCCCGGCAATCTGCATGACCGCCGGACCGGCGGGAGTCTCCCCGGTCCCGTCCCACAGGTGCTCGGCAATGACTACGAGGTCCGCGGCAGGATCGAAGGGAGACTCGGGCACCTCCTGGCACGCGGTCAAACCAATGGCGATCGCAGGGACGCACGCCAACACGGCCCACGGCGGGCGCCCCGGGTGCCGGGCCCCTTCCCACCCCCTCAAGACACCTCTCCCGCCGCCACATACAGCTCCCCACCCCCGCGGCGGAACTCCTCCGCCTTCTCGCTCATGCCTTCCTCCACTGCCTGTGCCGTGTCCACCCCCCGCTCCCGCGCGAACCGGCGCACGTCGTCGCTGATCTTCATCGAACAGAATTTCGGACCGCACATCGAGCAGAAATGCGCCAC
>JAPOOQ010000666.1 GCA_026713345.1 Gemmatimonadota bacterium
CCCACCCCCGAGCCCCGGCGAGGCGCGGCAACCGATGGTGGTCGGGCGATTCGTCCCGGCAACCGGAGGCTTCGACACCATCGCGGAGCTGCCCGCTGCGGATATCGCGTCCGATTCCGAGACCATGCACGCCTATCCGAGGAACCGGGTCTACGGGATCGGGCACAACCGCATCTATCTCGGCGACACCGGTTCGAACACCATCCTCGCGATGAGCTTCAGCGGCGAGCGCATCGGGGTTCTTCCCGTTCCCTTCGAGCCTGTTCCCGTCCCTGCCGACGCAAAGGAGAAGTTGTCCCGGGAGGAGGTCTTCACGAGGCCAGGGCAAAGCATAACCTTGAGCCTGACGCTGGTTTATCCGGATTACTATCCTCGCTACGCACGACTTGTGGCTGCACCCGAGGACCGGGTCTGGGTGATGGCGTATCCGCCCCTGAAGGACCCGGTGATGTATCCGGAGGAAGTGATCCATCCGAGGATTTCCCGCCGTCTGGACGGTGGCGCCCTCTGGAAGGTCGTCGATCGTGACGGTTCCCCGATCGCCGAGTTGCGGACACCTCCGGGGTTCTTTCTGCTCGAGGTGGGCGACGACTACATCCTGGGGATCCACAAGGACGAGTTCGGGCGCGAGGGTGTCCGGCTCTATGGGCTGACGCGGTGATTCGGACCGAAACCGAGCGGCTTCCCGATGGAATGGAAACTCCAAAGCATCCACCGCTCCGTCGCCCGGATTGGGTGGAGAGATCGGAGGAGGATCCTCAGGGCGGTCTGATGCCTGCCGGCATGGATATCCTCAACTGGTTCCGCAGCCGGGTCGACCTTGTCGATGTCGAAACTTGCACCCTGCTCGCTTCGCACGAGCAAGACCCGTGCTTCCTGGATTTCGTGGACGACGGGCTGGTCGCGGACGTGGAGTTCTCTCCCGAGGGAGCGCCGCTGGTCAACCTCAAGCGGATAGGGCTGCGGGGCGAGGCAGGATGGACCGTGGAACTCGACATTGACGAAGGAGACCTCAGAGACACGGTTCGCTTTGCCTGGTCTCCGTGGGCGGAAAAGCCCGCACCGCTTGGGAACGCGGACGGCGACTTCCGCGGCAGGATCAATTGCACTTGCCTCGATTCCGTGGAAAGGGAGGCTGGCAATGTGGACTGGCCCCTCAGGGTGAGGTTCGGGGCGCCGCCGCGTCGTGCGGGTGGGGAGGAACTGGTGGAGCCTGGCGGGGCCTCCGGGGCCGGTCAGCTACACCCATTCGCTCGAGGGTGCGACCGATGCGATCCGCGAGGCGAGAAGGCTCTGTGAGTTGCCCTGGAGCCCCGGGTCTCTCACCAGCTATCCCCCCGTCAACTCGTACACCACGACACTCTGCACATCCATTTCGTCTCTCAGCAACCCGAGCACGAGTCCACCGGCCACATCGAGAATGCGCAGCCTCGGCGGGGCCTCGACCGTGCCCAGCCACTCTCCGTCGCCGGAAATGACGGTGTAACCCGGCGCGTCCACTCGCCTGCCTCCCGGCCGGTAGGCAGGTAGCCATACCCGCCCTTCGGTGTCGCCGATTGGGGTACTGAAGAGGGGCATCGGGTGCCCGAGGACAGTGTGATACGCGGCCATGTTGGACGCGGTCATCCGCTCGATGTCGGCATCCGACGCGCCGGGGTTGGCTCTCTCATTGCCGGCTCGGAGTGCGGCCTCGAAACCGGCCAGCAACTCCTCTATCAGCGGATCCGGCTCGGCCCGCCATCGGACGATCCGCATTACCGGGCCGTCCGGCAGCCGCCAGGTAATCTCGGGCCTGTCAGACCGCGTATAGACGAACTGACCGGTCGCAACGGTGACCCGGCCAGACGCTCCGATCGGGTTCCACCGGAGCTCGGGCGGAGGGCGGGACATGTGATCGTAGGAGGCAATCGTGTCAAGCGTGCCGGTGTCCATGTCGAAGCGGGCCATGTACCCTGGGAGCCACTCCTCCTCGAAACCGGTCGAAAACCCCGCAGTGGACATGAGCAGGTGACCGGAGGATGCGATTCCCCGCACAGCAAGGCCATACGCGATGCGCATATCCACGGTGCGAGTGACCACGCCATCTACGAAGAGAGTCACGCGGCCCAGGTTGCCATGGTCAACCATGACGCTGTCCTGACCCAGCGCGAACACGGCGCTGACGGAGTTGACATCGCCCGGTCCGTCTCCCTGCCTGGCCAGCACGTCGTGCGTCGTACCGTCGCGGTTCAATACGACCAGCTCGGTGTTGAGTCCATCGTAGACCACTGCGCCGCCGTCCGGAAAGAGACGTCCCGCGATGATCCCCTGAAAAGCATAGTCACCGGGGTTGCCGCCGTGACGATAGCGTGGCTGGGCGGGGAACTGAAACGGAGCTGCCATCTCCGGTTCCCCCGCGTACTCCACGATCCGTACGCCGGCGCTATCCTCGACCTGGACGGGGAGGTCGGACGTGGGCCGGTCTTCCACTTGGCAGGCCACTAGACCCGCAGCAAGCGTCAGCAATGGGACTTGGCATCTGTTTGACACGATCAGGACTCCTATCGCTCGATCAGTTCGTAGACCACGACGCTGTGAGCATCCGTATCGTCTCTCAGCAACCCGAGGACGAGTCCGCCGGCCATATCGAGGATGCGAAGCCCAGGCGGGGCCTCGACCGTACCCAGCCACTCTCCGTCGGCGGAAATCACCGTGTAGTCCGGCACGTCGAAGCGCCAGCTTCCCGGCCGGTAGGCAGGCAGCCAAACTCGCCCCTCGGCGTCGCCGATGGGGTCATTGAAGAGGGGCATCGGGTACCCGAGGGCGGTGCGATAGGGGGCCAGGTCGGACGCGGTGATTCGCTCGATGTCGGCTTCCGACGCGCCGGGGTTGGCCCTCCGATTGCCGACTCGGTATATGGCCTCCAGACCTTCCAGGACCTCCTCTGTCAGCGGAGCCGGCTCGGCCTGCCATCGGACGATCTGCGTTACTGTGCCGTCCGGCTGCCGCCAGGTGATCGCCGGCCTGTCGGACCGCGTGTAGACGAATTGACCGTTCGCAACCGTGACCTGGCCATCCGCTCCTATCGGGTTCCATGCAGCTCCGGCGGTGGCGCGAGACAGGTGATCGTAGGAGGCAATCGTGTCCAACGTACCGGTGTCCATGTCGAAACGGGCCATGTGCCCCGCGAGCCACTCCCCCTCAAACCCCCACGAAAACACCCCGGTGGACAGCAGCAGGTGACCGGAGGAACCGATTCCCCGCACACCAAGGCCTTTCGCACGCCGTATGTCCACTTTGCGGGCGACCGAACCACCAACGAAGAGGGTCACGCGGCCCAAGTTGCGATCGGCGACCATGATACTGTCCTGACCCAGCGCGAACACGGCGCTGACGGAATTGTAGTCTCCCGGTCCTTCTGCCTGCCTGTCCAGCACGTCATGCGTCGTACCGTCTTGGCTCAACAAGACCAGCTCGATGTTGTGTGCATCGGCGACAACGGCACTGCCGTCCGCGAGCAGGGTACCCGCGTGGATGTAGCGGAACCGGTAGTCACCAGGGCCCGCGCCGTGCCGGTACCGTGGCTCCTCCGCGAACCGGAAGGGTGCTTCGAGTTCCGTCATCCCGGCGTACTCGACGATCCGGATGCCGGCGCTGTCCTCCGACATCACGGGAGTCGGCAACTGCGGCTGGGCGAAAGCCAGCCGCCCGCCGGGCGCGCAATACACAAGGCCGAGCGACAACCCGCACGCCAAAGTAGCCGCGCCTGCCACGCGGAGCCTCCCGGTCATGGGCGAAACCGGAGCGGTTGCCAGGACAGTCCTTAACCGCTTCTCCAGCTGCCTTGAATCCCGGCAACTGTCAGCTGTGCTCGCCAGGGCCGGTGCGCGCGGGATCGGTACAGCCGACATGATCTCGACCACGCGCAACAATGACTCGGCGTACCGATCGCGCGGCAACCGCGACGCGGAGACCGCGAGGATATCGCAGCTCGACTCCTCCGCCGCCCTCATCTTGCGCTTGGCCCACCAAACGACCGGATTCCACCAGTAGGCCGAGCACGCGAACAATTCCACCACTCGCACCAGGTAGTCCCGGCGGCGAACGTGGGCCAATTCATGCGCCAGCACCGCGCGAAGCTCCGTCTCGTCGAGTGCGGCGACGAACATCGACGGAATCAGGATCCGGACGCTGCCACCCGCCCACCACACCAGAGGGCGCAACCGCGCACCCGTGGTGTAGACTGGCGGCACACGTGACAAGCCGAGCGTGTCGCCGATCTCGGGCGCGAGCCGCTGCAACTGTGGGGCTGGGCGGGCGGGCGAGTTCGAGTTCAGCCGCGGGAGGTGGCGGTGGAGGCGGCGGCCCAATCCGAGGTCAGCCCGCCGGCGGCAGTCGCCGACGCTGGCGTGAGCGGGGATGGCATGGTCCCCAGGGGTAGGCAGACGCGGACCGGAAAGCCGCTGGCCTTGCTCCTGTGGTTTCTGGGGTCCGCCGGGTTCTTCGGGTGGACCGTGGTGCGGACGGTGCGTTTTCAGCGAACCCTTACCAGGGCCGCCCGGCCAGCCCCACAGTTGCAACGGCTCGCGGCCCCGAGCGGCGGCACGCGCCGCTGTTCTCGCGTTCCGCCCCCCGCGCCCCCA
>JAPOOQ010000667.1 GCA_026713345.1 Gemmatimonadota bacterium
CCAGTTGCTCCCGCTGGGTCCGGGTCGGCGGGTGCAGAGTGCCCTGCCGCACCCCGCCGCCGTTGATCGCGTTGTAGAGCTGCATCAGATCGCGGCGGTAGCGGCCGGCCGAGCCCGGTCCACCCGGCCCGCCAGGTCCGCCCTGTCCACCCGGGAGCAAGCGGCTCAGCTCCAGGATCTCGAGCAGGAAGGCCTCGCGCTCCTGGTAGTCCTCGGCCGTGAGGGGGAGATCGGGGTCGCCCTGCACGGAGATGCGACCGGTGCGGACCTCGCCCCGCGCCTCCAGCTCGACCGTGTAGATCCCGGGCGACACGAACGGTCCCCTCGTGTCCAGGGTGCGCGGCACCACGGTGGTTTCGTGCGCCACCCACGGGGTCACTTCCATGCGCATTCCGTCGAACCCGTGGCGGAGGTCCCAGTTGACGCGGTGAAGGCCTGCTCCGGACGGCACGTCCAACGCGCGCACGATGTAGCCGTCCGCGTTGCGGATGGTGAGCATGGCAGGCCCGGAGCCGGCCCCGAGCCGGTAGGTGACCAACGCGCCGTCAACCGGGTTGTCGCCCATGAATGTCGCCTGGGCGCGGTAGGAGGTGTCCTTCCAGTAGTTCATGATCGTGCCGCCGCCGGTGCCGACGAGCGCGGCTGCGTCGGCCACCGCGTCGCCGTACCCGGCCAGCGGGCCGACATCGTCGATGATGATGATCGAGCGGCCGTGCGTCCCCAGCACGAGGTCCTTCTCGCGGGGGTGGATCACCATGTCGTCGTAGGCGGTGGTCGGCAGGTTGGGGAAGCGGGCCCAGGACGCGCCGCGGTCCGTGCTGGCGAAGACGTGGTGCTCGGTGCCGAGGAAGAGCACCGCGGGGTTGTCCGGGTGCTCGATGATCACGTTGGCCGATCCGCTCGGGAGGCCGCCGTGCAGGGCGGTCCAGCTGGCGCCGTAGTCCTCCGCGCGGTAGACGTACGCGCTGAAGTCCCCGTCGCGGTGGGCGTCGAAGGTGATGTAGGCGGTGCCGGGCGCTTCCGAGGACGCGAGGACGCGGCTGACGTAGGTGCCGTTGGGGAGGCCGGGTGCGCCGCCCGAGACCTCGTTCCAGCTGCGGCCCCCGTCCCGGGAGACCTGAACGTTGCCGTCGTCGGTGCCCACCCAGAGCACCGCCGGGTCGAGGGGGGATTCGGAGATGGTGACGATCTCGCCGTATGAGGAGGTGCCGTCGTTGCGCGAAAGCGTGATGTCCGCTCCGCGCACACCCATGATCTCGAGCTCGTCCCGGTCCTGCTGCCGCGTGAGGTCTTCGGTGCGCGTGAAGCTGTCGCCCCGGTCCCGCGAGATGAAGAGGCGGTTGCCGCCCAGGTAGACCACGTTGGGGTCGTGGCGCGAGATCAGGCTCGGCGACACCCAGTCCCAGCGGTACGGATCCTCGCCCTCGGGCGCGCTCAGGCGCAGGCTCATCATGTCGCCCGTCACGTTGTCGAAGCGCGTCCAGCCCCCGTTCTGCGTGTTGATGTAGATCGTGCGGCCATCCGGATCGGCCTGCTGGTACATCCCGTCCCCGAAGCCGCTCTGCCGCCACTCGTCATCCACGATTCCGTCCCAGGAACGCGTCGCCGACGGCCCCATCCACGAATGGTTGTCCTGCATCCCGCCGTAGATCCGGTACGGGTCGCGGTTGTCTACCGTGATCCCGTAGAACTGCCCGATGGGAAGGTTGTTGATGCGCCGGAACGTCACGCCCATGTCATACGTCTCGTGCAGCCCGGCGTCGCCGGCCAGGTAGAAGTGCTCGGGGTCGCCGGGATCGATCCACATGGTGTGGTGGTCGGCGTGGACCCCCACGTCGTAGGTGGGGCGCTCCGCGATCTCGGTGAAGGTGCGGCCGCCGTCCTCGCTCCGGTGGGCGGACGTGGCCAGCGTGTAGACGCGGTCGGAGTTGGTGGGGTCGATGAAGACGTGTGAATAGTACATCGGACGGATGTTCTGGGTGCTCACCTTCTCCCAGCTCTCGCCGCCGTCCTCGCTGCGGTAGCCGCCCGACTCGTCGGCGTGCTGGACGAGCGCGTTGAGCACATTCGGGTCCGTCGGCGAGATGGCGATCCCGATCCGGCCCTTGTCGCCTGCCGGAAGCCCGTTCGTGAGCTCCCGCCAGCTTTCGCCGCCGTCCGTCGTCTTGTGGATGCCACTTCCCGGCCCGCCCCCGTTGAAGCCCCAGGTGCGGCGTTGGCGCTGGTACATGGCCGCGTAGAGCACATCCGGATTCGACGGGTCGATGACGAGGTCCACAGCACCGGTGTGCTCATCGATGTAGAGGACCTTGTCCCAGCTCCGGCCCCCGTCGCGCGAGCGGTAGACGCCGCGGTCGGGCGTGGAGCGCCACAGGTTCCCCAGCGCCGCCACGTAGACGATGTCGGGATTCGACGGGTGAACCTGCACGCGGCCCGTGTGGTGCGTCTCTTCGAGCCCGAGGTGCCGCCAGGTGGCCCCGGCGTCGTCGGAGCGGTAGACGCCGTTGCCCCACGACGTGCTCTGGCGGTTCTGCTGCTCGCCGGTGCCGGCGTAGAGGATGTTCGGGTCGGTGGGCGCGATGGCCAGGTCGCCGAAGGTGCTGACGGGCATGTGCTCCCAGAGGTTCGTCCACGTGATGCCGCGGTTGACGCTCTTCCACAGGCCGCCGGACGCGGTAGCGACGTAGACCGTGGAGGGGTCGCCGGGAAGGGCTTCCACGTCGTGGATGCGGCCGCCGGTGACGGCGGGGCCCACGTGACGCGCGGAGAAGGCGGCCAGTTCGTCGGAGGTGATGGGCTGCTGGGCGGTGAGGGGGCCGGTCGCCGGGACGAGGGCAGCCGGGGCGAGGGCGGCCAGGGCAGCCAGTGCGGGAATGGACAACCGCGGAACGGGGCGGGCGGCAGGTGTGCGACGGGTCATGGTGGCGATCTCCTGGGTGGACTTACTCGATGTTCTGACCGAAGAGTAGCACATGACCCTCCGGGTCGACGACCTTGAATTCGCGGAGTCCGTAGAAGCGGTCGACGCATTCGGTGGCGGGCCACTCGCCGCTCACGCGGATCTATCCACGCGCGGCGAGCGCCCCGCGCACGGCCTCCACCACATCGTCCGGCATGTCGTCGGCCCGCGTCATCCATTCCAGATAGTCGGGCGCGGACTCGGCGACATCCGCCAGCGCGGCGCCCTTGTGCTTCCCCCGGTTGAAGACGAGTCCCTGCTCGCCCTCCGAAAACCACCGGTCGAACTCGGTGACGTAGGGGCCCATCTCGTCGCAGTAGGCGTGCAGGCCATCCATGTCGCGGGGGAGGTGGCGGTAGCGGCCGAGCTGGGCCGTGAGCACGGCGGCGGTCGTGCGGATGTCGCCGAGCGCGGTGTGGGCGTCCTGGTGGTCGCGGTCCAGGTAGAAGCGCGCGGCGGCCGAGAGGTCCCGCGGCTCCTCGCGGTGGAAGATCATCTTCATGTCGATGAGCCGCCGGTCCTTCACGTCGAAGTCGATGCCCGCGCGGGCGAATTCGGCGACCAGGATGGGGAGATCGAAGCGCCGGATGTTGAAGCCCGCCAGATCGCACGGCCTGAGCAGCTTGGCGAGGGACTTCGATGTCGCCTTGAAGGTGGGCTCGTCCACGACCATCTCGTCGGTGATCCCGTGGATGGCCGCCGCGTCCGGCGGAATCGGCATCTCGGGGTTGTAGCGCCGCACCCGCTCGAAGACGTCCCCGCGGGGCGACACCCGGATTATCGCGAGCTCGACGATCCGGTCACGCGACAGGCTGAGGCCGGTCGTTTCGAGGTCGAAGAAGACGACCGGGCGGTCCAGATCGAAGGGGAGTTCCATGGGGGGTATAGTTTAATGGCGAGGGGGCGGGGCGGCCACGGCCGGAGCGGGGATGCACTGCGGGTGATCCTAAGACGTTAGTGGCCCATCCCGGCGGCGCCCGGTATTTTCCTGCCCATGCCTGCGCCGACCCGCATCCCCCGATGAAGGCCGTCACCATCCCCGAGTTCGGCGGACCGGAAGTCCTCCGGCTCGGCACGGTGCCGCGCCCGCGCCCGGGTCCCCGCGAGCTGCTCGTGCGAGTGCACGCATCCGGCGTCAACCGCGCCGACCTGCTGCAGCGGCGGGGGCTGTATCCGCCGCCGCCGGGCGAGTCCGAGGTGCCGGGGCTCGAGTTCGTGGGAGTGGTCGAGGAAATGGGCGGTGGGGTGACGCGGTGGCGGCCGGGCGACCGGGTGATGGGGATCGTGGGGGGTGGGGGCTACGCCGAGCGGGTGGTGGTGGACGAGCGGGTGGCCGTGGCCGTGCCGGAAGGGATGGAGATGACGGTGGCCGGGGCGATCCCGGAGGTGTACATGACGGCGTACGACGCCGTATTCCGGCAGGCCGCGCTGAAGGAGGGCGAGACGCTCCTGATCCATGCAGTCGGCAGCGGGGTCGGGACCGCGGCCCTGCAGTTGGCGCGCCGAGCGGGGGCGCGGACGATCGGCACCTCGCGCACCGGGGCGAAGCTGGAGCGGGCCGCGGGGGAGGGGCTGGGGG
>JAPOOQ010000668.1 GCA_026713345.1 Gemmatimonadota bacterium
CGCTCGACGTCCATCAGGCCACCGTACTCGCCCGGTCCCTCGCCCACTCCCCCCAGCGTCGTCAGGTGCGTGCCCGACGCGCCATCGAAGATCCGCAACTCCATCGAGCCGTAGTCCGCCACGACGATTCGGCCGTCGCTCAGTCTGGTCGCGCCGATGGCATGCTGTAACAGGTAGGGCTCCTCGCCCTCCGCAGCGCCGATCGTCACGGCCGGCTCGGGGCCGACTCGCCAGCCCAGCCGCGAGCCTTCGGCCGGACGCGGGTTCTCGATGATGCGGATGCCGGCGCTGTCCTGGACTTCGGTGCCGGGTTGCCGAACCGGGGAATCGCCGGGCTGGCAAGCGAGGGTGAGACTCGACAGTCCGGCGAGCAGCACTGCAGTGCGGCAACGGTACATCGATCTCGTTCCTTTCTTCAGTTCAGCCGGTGCCGGTTGTCGCCCCGTCAGCCTCCCGAGCGCTCCAGCGGCCACACCTGCACGTACTCAATATCCAGCTCGTCACGGGTGTGGACCAGCATGTAGTCCTCGCCGATCTGCTGGATGCGCAGGCCCGGCGGGGTCTCGATGAACCCGAGCACGTGTCCCTCCGGATCGAAGACCGTCCAGAGCGGGGCTGGCCGTTCCTCGCCGGGGAGATCGTATTCGCGAACCCAGAGGTGGCCGGTTTCGTCGGCCAGGACCGTCGAGAACGCCGGGAAGGTCCTGGCTAGTGGGGTGGACTGCAGAGATTGCCGCGCCCGGTCTACAAATCCCGGGGGCAGGCCGGGCGTATTGCCGAACATCGCGACCTGTTCCGCGATATACCATTCGAGATCGGCCTCGGCGGGGACTCGCGTGACGTGTTCACGCCGCACAATGCGGGCGAGCGCACCGTCCGCCTGATACGCCCGGATCTCGTAGTGCGTGGTGGGGCTGGCGACGACAAGGTCGCCCCACAGGCCCGTCACCAGCTCCCGGCTGAAGGCAATCCCCTTGAGTTCCCGCGAGCCGCGCTCGTTCGTCGTGACGATGACCTCCCTTCCGGGAAGCGTCCCCAGCGAGGCGACGAGCGCCCCGTCGCCGGCCCAGATCTCGACCACTGCAGTGTCCGCGTCTTCCGGATCGTTGATGGACAGAATGGTGCCGTCTTCGCGCACGGCGATTGGACGAGCACGGAGCCAGACGGCTTCCTCTTCGCTCTGCAGGGCGAAGGCCCGGCCGTAGTTGCCATCCGCATCGAATACGGAGAGCCTGAGGCCGGGCGAGTACCACGCGATTATCGAGTCGCCCGGCCATGGTGCGACATGGCTCAGACTGAGGAACTCGCCCGGCCCCTCCCCGGTTCCTCCCCATGTGCGCAGGTGGTTTCCGAGCGCGTCGAACATGCGGATTTGCTCCGTTCCCACGTTTGCCACCACGATTCGGCCGTCCGGCATCCCGAAAGACCTGAAGGCCCGGTGCAGCAGGTACGGCTCCTCGCCCTCCAGCTGACCGATCGACACGGTCGGCTCGGGCCCGATCCGCCAGCCCAGTCGCGAGCCGTCTGGCGGGCGCGGATTCTCGATGATGCGGATGCCGGCGCTGTCTCGAGCCACGGTACCGGGTTGCCGAACCGGCGCGTCGCCGGCCTGGCACGCGAATGTGAATGGCGACAATCCGGTGAATACTGCCGCGATCAGGCAAGTGCGCCTCAACATGGTTCCTCCCGTTAACGTGACGTTACATCCCCCATCGGTCCAGCGGCCACACCTGCACGTACTCCACCCCGAGTTCGTCCTCGAAGTGCCCGAGGATGTAGTCCTCCCCGATCTCCCAGAGGTTCAGCCCCACCGGGGTCTCGACAAATCCGAGCACCCGGCCCTCGGGATTGAAGATGGTCCAGAGCGGCACGGGCCTCTGTTCCCTCGGGGGCTGGTATTCCTTGACCCAGAGGTAGCCGGCCGCATCGGACATGACCCACGTGAACGCGGGGAAGGTCTCCGCGATCCGACTCTGCGGCACTCGCAGCATCTCCCGTTCCATGGGTATCCGGTATTCCGGTGCGAGCGTGGGGCTGACCAGAATGTCTGCCGCTCTCGGCATGCGAGTTTCGTGATCGCGTCGCACGATTCGGACCAGCGAGCCGTCGGCGCCATATGCCTTGAACTCGTACTTGTCGTGTGAACTCACGATGACCAGGTCACCCCAGAGAGCGAGCCTCAGCTCACGGCTGAAGTACAGGGGCTGGCGCTTGGGGTGATAGCCCAGCGACGTGTAAAGCTCACCGCCACCGTCACGGATCTCGATCAGGGCGGTGTCCGCACCCTCCGGACCCAGGGTCGTCAGTATTGTGCCGTCCGTGCGCGCGAGCCTGGGTCGCCCAACCTGCCAGGACGCCTGACCGACACCGGGCCCGAGGAACGAGCGCCCATAGTTCCCCTCGGAATCGAAGACGGAGACCCGCCAGCCTGGCGAGTACCAGGCGATGATCGAGTCGCCCGGCCAGGACCACACCTCCTGAAGCATGTAGGATGGGAACTCCCCGGGCCCCTCCCCCATTCCGCCCCAGGTCTCCAGGTACGTCCCGGTCGAGTCGAACACCTTCAGCTCGCTCGAGCTGGTTTCCGCGATGACGATTCTTCCGTCAGGCAGTTTCGTGGCATCCCCGACCCTGTGCAGCATGAGCGGCCCCTCGCCCTCCACCACGCCGATCGTGACGGCCGGCTCGGGCCCGATCTGCCAATCCAGCATCGCCGTATCCGCGGGGCGGGCATTCTCGACGACCAGGATTCCGGCGCTGTCGTGGGTCTCCGAGAATGGGAGATCGGTCATGCCCACCCATGGCGGGTCGAGTTCCGATTGGTCAAGCTCCTGCTGGCAGGCAGTCGCGGCTAGGCCCACGGAGAGAAGGAAGAGCGAAAAGCGGATGGGTGGGAAGTTGGCGGTGGTCTTCATCTGGACCTCCTGACTGTTCAGACGCCGCCTGTAGCGGCCGGGTTGCCCCGCGCGATCCCTGGTTGTCCCTCCGGCGGCCGCCGATGCCCCGTCGCCTGCTCGAACGCGAACGCATACCCCAGCAGCATCGCCTCCGTGAACGGCCGCCCCATGAACTCGATTCCCACCGGGAGGCCGTCCGGAGTGAACCCGGCGGGCACTGTAATCGCGGGGAATCCGGTGAGCGGGCTGATCAGGCGGTTGTCCCCGAGGCCGTAGCGGTCCCTGGGCTGCGGATTGTGCTCCACGTCCTCGGCGATCTCGGTCGGGGGATGGTCGAAGGTGGCGTAGACGAGGGCATCGAGGTCCTGGTCCGCCATGGTCTTGAGCACGTTCACGCGGATCCGGTCGCGCGCAAGCAGGTACTCCAGGTAGCCCGGGTCGCGGGTGGTCTTGCCGAGCAGGTCCGCCATCCCCCTGGCCCGCCACGGGTTGACCTGGCCGGTGAGCAGGATTGCTGCCAGCGTCTGGTAGGGGGCGTTGCGATGCTCGGCGAGGTAGGCGTCGGTCGCTTCCTCCGTCTCGAAGGAGTTGAGGCTGAAGATCTCGTTGATCTCGGTCACCCCCCGGACGGTGAAGAGGTCGATCACCTCCGCCCCCAGCGCGCGCATCTCGGCCACGGCGTCGTCGACCCGCGCGCGCACCTGCCCGAACCCTTCCATAGTCGTCCCGACGCGGCGGTCCATGGGTTGACGGATGACGCCGATGCGCGCCCCGGCCAGCGCGTCGGGCTGCAGCTCGCCGGTGTAGGAGTCCGGGACGCGGCCGACGGCGCGCGCGGTCACGGGGTCGCGGAGGTCGTATCCGGCAATCGCGTCCAGGACGATCGCGGCGTCGGTGACGGTCCGGGTCATCGGGCCCATCGTGTCCGTGGTGGGATTGGCGGGCATCATGCCGAACCGGCTGACGAGCTCCAGCGTGGGGCGCAGACCGACGAGCGCGTGCACGGCCGCCGGGCCCCGGATCGAGCCGCCGGTGTCCTCGCCGATGCCGACCATCCCCAGATTGACGGCGATGCCCACGCCGGTGCCGCCCGACGACCCGCTGGGGTTGCGCGTGCGGTCGTACGGGTTGCGGATCACGCCGAAGCCGGAGCCGACGTAGCGCGAGGCGAACTCGCCCATGTTGGTCTTGGCCAGTATGATGGCGCCCGCATCCTTGAGCCGGGTGACGATGGTGGCGTCGCGCCGGGGAAAGAAGTCCTTGAAGAGGACGGACCCGTAGGTCGTCGGCATGTCGGTCGTCTCGACCTGATCCTTGAGCAGCACGGGAATGCAGTGCAGAGGTTCCCTGGGGCCCTCCGCGACGAAGACGCTGTCGAGCTGGCGCGCCTCCGAGAGCGCATGTGGATTCACATTCGCGATCGCGTTCAGCCGCGGAGGCCTGCTCGACAGCGTCGCGATGCGGTTCAGGTAGTGCCTGACAAGCCCCTCGCAGGTCAATTCGCCTGAGGCCATGGCTGCGTGGACCCCGGCGATGGTGGCCTCTTCCACCTCAAACGTCTGGGCCGACAGGGGCGCGGCGGATGTCGCGACTGCGATTCCGGCCAGGCCCGCCAAAGCCGGCGCCAACGGCCAGCGCCCCTTGCGGGGATTCGCACCCGCCGACAACATCTGTAAACTTAACATTACAATATGTAACCTCTGGTTGACTTTTCTTGACAAGTGACGCGCATTTCGGCTTCCTGCATATCTAGTCGGCGCAAGGGACCATTCGCAACCGCCCCACCCCCCACCTGGCCCCCACCCCCCCCCCCCCGGAGCGCGCCCCCCAGCCCCCCCTTCCCGCCCCGCGCGCGGCGCGCCCCCC
>JAPOOQ010000669.1 GCA_026713345.1 Gemmatimonadota bacterium
CCCACCCCTCCCGCACGGCTTCCACCCCAAGCACCGGAGCACCGTGGATCTGCTGCCCGATCTTGCGCGAGTCGACCTCCACGAACGCCTGCACGCTCACGCCCTGCCGCGCGAACTCGCGCGCCAGGCCTTTGCCCGTCGGGCCCGCACCCCACACCACCACCCCGCTCCGCCCCCTGAGCACGCTCTTGCGCAGATGATGCACCCGGCACACCCGAAACGCGTCCAGCGAGTACGCGGGGTGGTTGCGGCTCAGCCGGCCGGGCTCGTCGCGCCAGTCGAGGAGCACGCGGGGCGCTGCGACGAACCGGTGGCCGCGACGCCACAGACGCAGCAGCAGGTCGTAGTCTTCCGGCCAGGCGCGGTCACGGTAGCCGCCGACTTCTGCCAGCACGCCCGCCCGAAACATGAAGGTCGGGTGGGCGAGGGGGCACTCCACGAAGATGTTGGCCGCGACAGTGTCCCAATCGGTCATGGAGTTGACCCAGGCCGCGTATTCGGCGGCGCGGGGGGTCACCGTGGATTCGGGGACGAGGCGCACGCCGGTGCCGCAGCCGGCGAGGCCGGGCGAGCGTTCAAGCAGGTCGTGCTGCACGGCCAGCCGCTCGGGGTGGCAGATGTCGTCGGCGTCCATCCGCGCGATGTACGTGCCGCGCGCTTCGGCGAGGCCGCGCTGGAGGGCGGCGACGATACCCGCCCCGCCCGCCCCCATCCGCACGACCCGGAACCGCCCATCCCGACGCGCCCATTCGCGCGCAATCCCGGCGCTCCCGTCGCGGGAATGGTCGTCCACGACGAGAACCTCGAAGCGCGGCAACGTCTGCGCCCGGAGCGACTCCAGCGCCGCGCCGAGGGTGCGCTCGCCGTCGCGGACCGGCAGGACGACCGAGATCACCCCAAGAACCGCCCCGTCACGCTCTCCGGCACCGTCGCCACGTCCTCCGGCCGCCCCATCGCCACCCCCTCCCCGCCGTGCATCCCCGCGCCCGGCCCCAGATCGACCACCCAGTCCGCCGCCCGGATCACGTCCAGATCGTGCTCCACCACCACCAGTGTGTTGCCCGCCCTCACGAGCTTGCGCAGCACCGTGAGCAGCTGCGCCACATCATCGCCCGAGAGACCGGTAGTCGGCTCATCCAGGATGTACAACTTGCGCGATCCGGTCGCAGCGCCAGCGCGGCTCCTCCCGCCGGCGACCCGCCCGCCCGCAATCCTGCTCCGACCCCGTCCCCCCTTCCTGCCCGCCGCCGCGATCAGCTCGCGCGCAATCTTGAGCCGCTGCGCCTCGCCCCCCGACAGGTGCGGGGCCGGCTGTCCCAGACGCAGGTACCCCAGTCCGACCTGCTGCAGGTGCCAGAGCGCCTGGCCCAGCTTCGGTTCGCGCACGAAGAAGCGCATCGCGCGGTCGACCGTGAAGTCCAGCACATCGGTCACGCTGTGGCCGCGAACCTTCACTTCGAGGACCTCGGGCCGGTAGCGCTTGCCGCCGCAGACTTCGCAGGGGACGTGGATGTCGGCCATGAACACCATCTCCACGCGCACCGACCCCGCGCCCGCGCACTCCTCGCATCGCCCCCCCTTCACATTGAAGGAGAAGCTGCGCGCCTCCAGCCCCGCCTTCCGCGCGGCCGGCTCGCTCGCGAAGATGCGCCGGATCTCGCCCCACGCCCGGATGTAGGTGACGGGATTCGAGCGCGGCGTCCTGCCGATCGGGCTCTGGTCGATCAGGACGACGTCGTCGATGTGCTCCAGCCCCGTGAGCGCGTCGTAGGAGCCGACCGCTTCGCCCAGGTGTTCCTTCGCGGAAGTGCGGCCTCCCTTCAGCTCGCGCTCGAGCGCACGGTAGAGGATGTCGTGCACCAGCGTAGACTTGCCGGACCCCGATACCCCCGTGACCACCGTCATCACGGTCACCGGAAACTCGGCCTCCACTCCCCGCAGGTTGTGCAGGGTGGCGCCACACAGGCGGATCCGCGCTCCGTCGACCGGCCTTCGCGCGGCCGCCCGCCGACCCGCCCTGTCCACGGGCTTCCATTTCCGGTCCACGGGCTTCCACGCCCCTTCCACCCGATGCCGCTTGTTTTCCTTTGACATATTCTTTTCATCTGTATCACTTAAGTCATTTAATACCATATGTTTATCTATTGCCAGCTTTTGTGACAGATACTGCCCGGTATTTGTCACGGCTTCCGTCAGCGCCTCCGGAGACCCTTCGAAGACCACCTCCCCACCCCCGTCCCCCGACGCCGGCCCCAGCTCGACCACGTGGTCGGCGGCCCGGATTGCGGCCGCGTTGTGCTCGACCACCACGACCGTGTTGCCCCCGTCGCGCAGCCGTTTCAGGAGCGCGAGCAGCGCTTCGATATCCCGCGGATGCAGACCCACCGAGGGCTCGTCGAGCACGTACAGGGTGTCCACCAGGCGGGATCCCAGCGAGTTGGCCAGCGAGATCCGCTGCGCCTCGCCCCCCGACAGCGTGCGCATCTGGCGACCCATCGTCAGGTAGCCGAGCCCCACGTCCACCAGGAAGCCGGTCCTGGCGGTGAGTTCCTTGAGGATCGGCGCGGCAATCTTCGACTCCATCGGACGCAGCTCCAGCCCGGCCAGCCAGCCCGGCAACTCCTCGATCGGCATGTCGCTGACGCTGCCGATGGTGGTCCCGCCCACGGTCACATGGCTCGTTTCCGGCCTCAGGCGCGAGCCCCCGCAGGCCCGGCACGGCAGGGGGCGCTGGTACTGCCGCAGGAAGATGCGAATGTACTGCTTGTACCGCTTCGGTTCCTTAGAGACCAGGAATCCCATGACCCCGCCGAAGGAGCCCTTCCCGTAGAGCACCGCGTCGCGGAAGGAAGCGGGGAGCTCCCGCCAGGGGGTGTAGCTGGAAACGCCTTCGCTCACCGCAAACCTGCGCAACGCCGACCGCTCGCGCCCGTAGCGGGGCTTGGCCCAGGGATCCACCGCGCCGTCATCGATCGACCGTCCCGGGTCGGGTACGATCAAGTCGGGGTCGTATTCGAGCGTCGCGCCGAAGCCGGTGCACTCCGGACAGCTGCCGTAGGGATTGTTGAAGGAGAAGAGTTTCGGCTCCGGCACCAGGAAGACCCGGTCGGGGTGGCGCGGACAGCGGAAGGCTTCGGTGAAGTGGAGGGGTGTGATGGAATCCCGGCCCGTGGGGGTCCCGCCAGCCTCGACGCCCCCGGCCGGAATCACCGCCGCCTCCCCTTCCCCCTCCTGGAAGCACGTCGCCAACGAGTCCGCCAGCCGCTCCCCCCACGTCGGGTCCGGCTCCTCCGGCACCTTCATCCGGTCGACGACTACCATCACTTCCCGGCTTGCGGCGAGGTCGGGCAGGGGCGCGGCTTCAGTCGCCACGCGACGGCCTGGCGAGTCCTCGGCAGCCCGCGGCCCCTCGCGCGCCTCCCCCTCCGCCCCCAACACCTCCTCCAGCTCCGCCGGCACCCCGTCCGCCAGCACCCGTGCGAACCCCAGCGCCCTCAGATTCTCCGCCACCTGCAGGTGCGACACCTGGCCGCTCCTGCGCAGCGGAAACGCGACCATGAAGCGCGTGCCGGCGGGCAGCGCGGCCACCCTGTCCACGGCGCTGCTGACCGTGTCGGGCCGCACCTCGTCGCCGCAGTCGGGGCAGTGGGTGCGTCCCGCCCGGGCATAGAGCAGGCGCAGATAGTCATAGACCTCGGTCGCAGTGCCGACGGTGGAGCGGCTCGACGTGGCCGGGTTGCGCTGTTCGATCGCGACCGCGGGCGGGAGTCCCTCGATGCGGTCGACGTCGGGCTTGTCGAGACGGTCGAGGAACTGCTTGGCGTAGGTGGAGAGCGCCTCGACGTAGCGCCGCTGGCCCGCCGCGAAGAGGGTGTCGAGCGCGAGGGAGGACTTGCCCGAACCCGACGGCCCCGTGATCACGGTGAACGCCCGGCGCGGCACGTCGAGGTCGATCCCCTTCAGGTTGTGCTGGCGCGCGCCCCTGATGCGAATCGGCTCATCCATGAACGCGTTCTGACCCCCAGTCCGGACTCCGGCCGTTGCGGGAAAGCACGATTTACCCGAGCGTGGAACGGCCATGGTGCGCGCCCGCGCGCGGCGTGCCCCGTCAAATCTATCGCCACAGGACCGTTGGCAATGGACATCTACCCACGCACCGACTACCAGACCCTCGCCCGCTACCTGCCGGACCGGTCGCCGGTCGCCGCCGACCTGGGAGACAACCGCAACCTCTGGGGCGCCCACCCGGCGGCGCTCGAAGTGCTGGCGGGCTCGGGCGTGACCGCGGCCTCCGAGTACCCGGGGAGCTACTCCGAACGGCTCACGGACGCGGTCGCGGCCCGGCTCGGGATCACCCCGGATCACGTTACCACAGGGGCCGGGGGGACCGGCGTGCTCGACATGCTGATGCGGGCGGTCGCGCCCACCACGATGCGCTTCCTGGACCCGGGGTGGCCCGCCGCGGGGATGCTTGCGCAGATGAACGGGCATGCGCCGGTCGCGGTCGAGTGGCACGACGCGATGAACGACCCGGAAGGCTTCGCGGGCAGCGAGCCCGCGATCGTCTTCGTGGCCAACCCGGGCAACCCGACCGGCATGGCGATCCCCGACGACTGGCTCCGGGCCGTCCACGAGCGGACCGAGGCGGTGGGCAGCGTGCTGATCATCGACGAGGCCTACGGCGAGTACAACCGGGACCCGGAGGACCGCACGCCCTTCGACATGGCGCTGGACTCGGAGCGCACGATCTGCGTGAAGACGCTGTCGAAGGCGTACGGGCTGGCGGGGCTGAGGGCCGGATACGGGGTGGCGAACCCGTCGCTGGCTCTGGAGGTCGACAAGGCGCGCGGGCCGTTCGTGGTCACGAGCGTGACG
>JAPOOQ010000670.1 GCA_026713345.1 Gemmatimonadota bacterium
CCCGGGGCGTCGTGGGTGATCGCGGGCTCGATCCCCAGCCGCTTCAGGAACCAGATGTCCACCCGGTACATGTGGCGGCACATCTTGCCGATGCCGCGCGAACCCGGCGCCGGGTCCCAGTCGAGGTCCGCCTGCGCGATCCCGTCGAGCACCGTGAAGAGCGGCTTCCGCGCGGCCTCGAAGATCTCGATCGTGTGGGTGATTCGGGTTTGGCGGTGGCGCGATGTCATGTTTGCCTTACGAAATGTAATGTTTGCTTTACGTTATGTGGTTTCATCCATGGCCCCCGAGGCCGTGCATCTGCTTCAAACGCTCCACTGTTTCGGCGAAGGTGTGCATCGGCACGATCCGAATCGTGTTGAACGAGGCGAGACCGGTTTCGACGGCGAACGTTTCAATGAGATGAGGCTTTTCCGCATCGACGATCCAGAGGAACGTGTGCTCCAGCGCCGAATGGTACTGTGCCTCGATCCGGTGGATGCCGTAGGCGTCGGCAAGCTGTTCCGGGTCGTGTTCCAGGATGTCCACGAACACAAGGGCGTATTTCGGAACGTAGATGGGACAGGTTTCCGGGGTATGGCTGCCGTAGATTCCGTAGAGCATGCCGTTAGGTCCGCGATTCCTTTCTAGGCACCTTCTCCTCGCTCATCGCCGCGTTGTACACGAAGGTCGCCATGATGACGGCGTTCCTGACCAGGTCGTCGATGGGGAGCGTGTCGTAGAAGTCGAGGTTGGTGTGGCCGCCCGTCCCGCCCGCGCGCGCCTGCAGGAACTGGAAGGCGGGCAGGCCCGCCCGGTCGAAGGGGACGTGGTCGGTGCTGCCGACGCTCCGGGGCGAGATGGTGGTCATGCCGAGGTCGCGTAGGGGCTCCATCCAGGACGCGAAGAGGTCGCGGGCGTTTTCGTTGCCCTGCAGCCAGATTCCGCGGTAGAGCCCGGGCCCGTAGTCCTGGTTGAAGTAGACGGAGAAGTCGTCGTAGGCAGGTTTGGTGCCGTCCGGGCTGTCCGGGGTGCCGAAGTGCTCTTCGACGTATGCGGACGACCCGAAGATGCCCTGTTCCTCGCCGGACCAGAGCGCGATGCGGATCGTGCGGCGCGGCTGCGCGCCCACCGCCTTGAGGATGCGCATGGCCTCCAGCATGACCGCCGTGCCCGAGGTGTTGTCGCTGGCGTTCGGGCTGGCGTGCCAGGTGTCGAAGTGCGCGCCCAGCATGACGACTTCGTGAGCGAGGTCGGTGCCTGGGATCTCGCCGATCACGTTGCGCGCCTCGCTGGCGCCCGCGCCGTGTACGTTGCGCACCTCGGTTTCGATGGTAACCGGGACGCCGCGTTCCAGGATCCGGTACATGCGGTTGTAGTGCTCGGGCGTGACCGCGATGATCGGGACCGAGGTGAGGGTGGCGTCCCGGTCCCACATGTCGACCTTCGCGCCGGGCCGCGCGAAACCGCGCACCGCGCCGGGCCAGCCGCTGCGCGATTCCAGGACGACTGCGACGCCTTCCTCGACGTAGAAGGCGAGCCGCTCGGCGGCGGTGAGAGGGGGGTCGGGTGGGGTGGGGGGGGTGGCTGGGTCGGGTTCTTCGGCCGCGGGGCTGGGGTCGGGAGGAGCGGGCGGCGGGTCCGGCTCCTCCAGCGCGCGCATCTCCTCGGCGGTGCGGCGGGGGGGGGCGGGCGCGGAGCGCTCTCGCGAGG
>JAPOOQ010000671.1 GCA_026713345.1 Gemmatimonadota bacterium
ACGAGTCCAACGCCGATCCCGACAACGACCGGGAGCAGCCCTCGCACGACAACCAGGCGCAGTACCTGGTCGCCGCTGGCGCCTACAGCCATTCGGATTCCGATCTCGCGACGACGACTGCGTACGGTTTGCGCCAACACGGCGTAAACGCCGACCGCGGTCAGGATGAGCGAGAGAGAGCCGAAGAGCGCCACGAGCAGGGTACCGAATCGTTCCCGGGCCATTGTCTCCGCGACCGTTTCGCTCAACGCAAAGACCTCCGGGCCAGGAAGCGCCGGATCGACGGCACGTATTGCCTGCGTGAATGCCCGTTCGATCCGCTCCGCCGGCACGGTGCTCCGAACCACGAACACCGGCATCGTGGGGCGGATGTTGGCGATGTAATCTGCGACCTGAGTGTGCGGAAGGTACAAAGTTCGACGGACCGCCGTCCGGAACGAGACATCCTGCACGTCTGCGGTCACACCGACGATCAGGATTCCGGGCCCTGCCAGGGAAGGGTATCGGTACTCGTTGTTAATTCGCCCGAGATCGATGCGCTGTCCGACGGCGTCGCCGTCAGGAAAATAGTGGCGGGCGAACGTCTCGTTGACGAGGGTGACGGGAATCCCGCCCCGAACATCCGCGGAAGTGAACGATCGTCCGTGGACCACCGGGACCGCCAGCGTCTGGAAGTAGCCCCGGGTGACGGTTCGCAGCTCGACCGAGCCACCGAACTCATCACGTCCCGCGATTGAAATCGGGAAGTTCAGGCCCCGCTCAAAAGGGAGACTGCTCGCTCCGGCGACGAGATCAGTGCCCTCCGAGGTTCGCACACCCTCGATCACTCCCTGCGCGAACTCCTCGAGCCGCTCGGAGGTGTCGTAGCTGGGCGGTCTGATCGGCAGTTTCACGGCGACGAGTGCTTCGGGATCGAATCCGGGGTCGACCTGCCTGAGGTTCGACCAGGTGGTGAAGAGCAGACCAGTTGCCACGAGCAGGATGGTCGAGAGTGCCGTCTGCCCGGATACGAGCACCTCCTGTAGTCGACGCTGCCCGGTCGTCGTCCGGGAACCCTGTCTCAGCGCCCGCCACAATCCCCCACGCACCGCAGACCACGCGGCCACCAGACTCACCACTGTGGCAGCAGTCAGCGAGATCGTGATCGTGAACGCCACAACTCTCCAGTCCACCGTAATCGAGCCTGCAAGCGGCAGCCGGACGGGCGCCAATGCGACAAGCACATTGGCGCCCCAGACTGCGAACACGATTCCGACGACGCCCGCCGCGGAAGCCACGGCGATGGCCTCTGCCATGCCAAGGCGCATAATCCGGCTCTTCGTTGCGCCGAGCGCTGAGCAAAGCGCCATCTCTCCTCGCCGCCGCAGTGCTCTGACGAGGAACAGGTTGCCAACGTTGGCGCAGGTGATCAGCAGGACGGCCATGACGGCACCCATCAGGATCCAGATCGCATTCGCCGTCTGCCCGACGTACAACTCCGCAAACGAGTCGAGCATCATTCCGGGTTCAGCTTCGGAGGCCTGCTGAGGGTAACTCACCTTGAACCCGGCATTGAGCGACGCCACCTCGATCCTGGCGTCACTGATCGTGTAGTCTTCGCCGACTCTTGCGATGGCCGGCCAATTCTGGGCTTGGTCGGCAGGGTCGACGACTACTTCTGTGGGTACGATCATCTCGATCGGTTCCGAGACGTAAGGGAATGCGAAGTCCTGCGGAAGTAACCCAACGATTGTGTAGGGCTCTTCCTCCAGCCTGATAGAAACGCGGCCGGACACATCCACCTGCTCGCCGAAATGCTCGCGCCAGAATCCGGCAGATACCAGTGCGACCCTGGCCCCCCCGGGCCGGTACTCTTCCTCAGCGAAGGCACGACCCACCGTCGGCGACATGCCCAGGACACGGAAGAAGTCCGTGGTGACGCGCAGGCCCTGAGCGCCAGTGATCTCACCGACTTCGCCGACCCGCCCGAAGAACGGCCGCCAGCTCGCGAACGCGGCAAAGGCGCGTGTGCGCTCCTGCCAGTAAGAGAACTTGGCTGCCGTCAGGGAAGGCGAGACGTAGTCACCGTAGTTCCAAGCCAGATTCACGACCCGATGGCCGGCCGGAAACGGCATCGGCCGCAACACCACAGTGCTCAGTACGCTGAAGATCGCGCTGGTGGCGCCGATCCCAAGTGCAAGCACCAATGCGACCACGACGGTGAACCCAGGAGTCCTCCAGAGGGCTCTCACGGAGTAGCGGACATCGTCGAGCATAGCGTAGGTTATCCTCCTCAGGCGTTACTGGGTTACTCCCAAAGCGAGCCAGTCCGGGCCGACAGGAAACGAGCCGCAAGCCCAACGGATCGGAAATAGTGCCGATACGGAGACTCCTCTCCAGCTCCATGTGGCGCCAGCGAGCCATGTGAAGGGCGGACACCGCCGCCCTCAACGGTCAGAATCCATGGGAAG
>JAPOOQ010000672.1 GCA_026713345.1 Gemmatimonadota bacterium
ACGAGTCCAACGCCGATCCCGACAACGACCGGGAGCAGCCCTCGCACGACAACCAGGCGCAGTACCTGGTCGCCGCTGGCGCCTACAGCCATTCGGATTCCGATCTCGCGACGACGACTGCGTACGGTTTGCGCCAACACGACAGGATCATGGTGGCGGCAATCACGGCAGGGAATCGTCTAAAGTCAACTGGGACTGCACGATCTGCATATCCTGCCGTTGTCCTGGATCCTGCTGGACCGTGCCGCAAGAGCGGGAAAACCGGCCCGAAATGGCGGGACTCCCGCGCCCGTGCCGCCTCTTCGCCGAGGATCCCGAAAGCCTACCTTGCCCATGTCCCGAAGCACCAAATCGTCCCGGCACAGCACCGAAGGCCTGAGTCCCGCGAGGACGAACCAGTCCCGCGATGGGGTTCACCGAACCTCGGTCGGCACCCTCCGCACCACCACGCTGGCCACGTCGAATTCGTCTAATTCGATGAACGCCGCCAGTCCGTCCGGGCCGAAAGCATCCGGCATCGCGGTCGCCTCGGTCGAGTAGGTGCCGACGTACTCCCCATTGGCAGTCACAACATCAATTGGCCCACCACTCTCCGGGTGCTCGCCGCGGCGTTGCACCCAGATCCGGCCCTCCCAAGTGGTGGAAAGACCGTGAAGGACCGGGATTTCATGGTAAGACGGTGTCTCGATCACGAACCTCACGCTGCCGCCGCTGGCACCCGTCGCACCCACACGGGCGGCCAGTCGTTCCTGGTAATCCCGTTCAATTGCTGGCGTTACGGGCTCGGGCTCAAACGGCCTCCGGATTATGCGCGTTACTGTTCTTGAGCCCGGTGGCGTGATTTTCAGAGCATAGGTGGAAGAGTCGGAGTATACTATGCCACCATCTGGAAGCACTCCTACCAGGAGCGCCGGCTCGAAACGGGCTGGGTAGGCAATCTGTTGTAGCGCGTCGGCGAGCGAGCCGCCCCCTATCATGATGTCTTCAGCCATGCCTCTGACAGGCTCCCCGCGGGGAGGAAGCCATCCGTCGGCCACGGTCTCGGTCTCGACGACTTCGCCCTGGAGCCCCACCCACGTGACCGGACGGGATGTCGGGAGGGCAGCCGGAGCGCCACCGTCACCCCCGTGGAGGCCGATGATGGCACCAAAACCACCGGCGAACACGGCTCCGCCGCGTGGATCGCCCTGTATTGCGCGCGAGCTGGCGACGCCACCAGGTGCGTCGCTGGTGCGCACCATGCGGAGATACTGGCCAGATGCGTCAAAGAGCTGGTAGGCGCGGTGGCCGAGGTCTCTCACGACCGTGGTTCCGTCCCTCAACACCGCGAAGCCGACGGGGTAGTCGAATTCACCCGGACCTTCGCCCGAGCGGCCGAACTCGCGCAGGAAGTCTCCGGTGGAGTCGAACACCAGAATCCTTACCTCCCTGGATCCCAACTCGTCGAACACGAACAGGTTGCCCTCTGCGTCGAAGGCCACTTGGGTAACCTGGGCGAACATCTCCCAGGACTCGCCCTCAAGGACACCGACACTGTAGACCTCCTCGAAATTGGCGTCGATACGCTGGTCACGGCCGGTGATTTCCACCGTCTCCTGAGCAAGGAGAGAGGAGGGCGTGGCCAAGGCGGCCATGAGGAGACAGGAGGAAACCGAGGGGAATCTGATAGTGTTCATTGGGGTCCGTTCCATTGGCGTCGATGCGCTGTCCCATTCTATCCTCGACCACGCTGGCGGCGTACACGACTTGGTCGGGAAGGCGATCTCTGGCGGAGAACATGGTGCGCTCGCGGTTTCCTGTTCTCCTCTCGTGGTTCTCGGAAGTGAGACGCTACGAAAGGAAGGAGAGTTTACCGAACATCACGGAGGACGGCGGTGGCCGCCCTCGCAAGCAGAGGCAATCCATTCCTCGCGAGCTCGTTCGTCGGTGGCTATCCCCGTACCCCCCCCCGGAGACCATGGTGTTGAGTTCTCAACACTTTTGTGTTACGATTCCATTCGACCGTGCGTCCGAGTCGTGAGGACTGGACGAGAACACCGCCGAATGGAGTGCCAGTATCGTGAGCCAACTTCCCCCGCTGAGCAGACGCGAACGCGACGTAATGGACGTCCTGTACGAACTGGGCGGCGCCACAGCCGTCCAGATTCGGGAACGTCTGGCTGACCCGCCAACGGACTCGGCCGTCCGCTCGATCCTACGCATCCTCGTCAACAAGCGACATCTGGAACGGACCCCGGAGGGCCACCGCTACGTCTATTCTCCGACGATGCCCGTGGTGCGGGCGCGACGCTCCGCAATGCATCGCGTCCTGCGAACGTTCTTCGGAGGCAGCGTCGAGGGCGCGGTCGCCATGCTGCTCGAGCTCGGCGAAGGCGACCTTGCTCCAGGCGAGCGCGAACGCATCAAGAGGATGATCGATGAAGCCGAGGAGGACGGACGATGACCGGTCTGCCCATTGCCGCCGCCGGAGCCGTCGGTCTGGTTGCGAAGGCCACGGTGGTACTGTCCGTCGCCCTCGTCCTTGCGTGGTTCGCGAGACGCGGTTCCGCGAAGACCTTGCATCTGTTGTGGACGACGACCTTCGCAGTGCTGCTCGTGTTGCCGGTGCCGAGCCTGCTGGCCCCTTCGTGGGACCTGCCCATTCTTCCCGCCCGGACCACAGCAATCGAGCGCCATCTCTCAGACAGGACAGCGAGCGAGCCATCGGCGACGGCCAATCGTCCCACCTCGGGTCACCAACCGAATCCCGTGGCTCCAGTCCCAACCGGATACCTGCCCTTCCCCCCGCAGGCCGACGGTTCGATCCCGTTGACTCCCGCCGCAGGTGTGTTCCTCATCTGGGCGCTCGGCGCGGGGCTGGGGCTCGCCTCCCTCGGCGCTGCCGCCCTTCGTTTCCGAAAGCTCGCGCGCGGGGCGACCCCGATTCGTGATCCGGACTGGATACGGTCGACAGATATGCTCCGCCGCCGGGCGGACGTGCGCGCTGACGCCCGAATCCTGTCCAGTGCCCAGATTTCCACACCCATGACGGGCGGTCCGCTGAGGCCCGTGATTCTACTTCCCGCGTCGGCGAAGAGCTGGACGTCCGGTCGGCGCGAGATGGTCGTGTCGCATGAACTGGTCCATGTGCGTCGAGGGGATGCGCTGTGGCGACTCGTGGCCGGTGCCGTGGTTGCGCTGTACTGGTTCCATCCGCTGATCTGGCTCGCATCACGCCTCGCGGCTGCCGCGAGGGAGCGCTCGTGCGACGAGGAAGTCCTGGCCCTTGGCGTACGCCCTTCAGCATACGCCCGCCACCTCTTCTCACTGGCGTCCGAGATCGCCGCCGGTCCACCCGTCCTCTCGGTACCCGTGGTACAACACCCACATTTGGAGAGCAGAATCATGTCCATTCTCAAGCTTCATCGACCACATTTTTCAAGAATCCGCACCTATTGCGCGCTGGCGGTAGTCGGTGTGGTGGGGATAGTTGCAGCCTGTGCCAAACCGGTCCGCATGGATCCAGCCACAAGCCCCACGCCTCAAGCCGAGACCGCGGGTCTCTATGAACGACCGCCCGAGAACTCGGCTCCCGCAGCGATTCCGGCACCGGTGCCCGTACAGCTGTCCGACAGGACGCCCGCACAGCCCCGCACGGCGGATCCAGTCGCTGCTGCACCGGCAGTGCCGGAAGCCCCCGTCCTGCAGGAGATCGAGTGCAAGCCGGGGAGCTTCACGGGAATAATGAAGAACCGTGAGTCGACGACAGTCCAAGTATCTGCCGACGGCATGGCGCTCTGCATGCGCTCGAGCGGAGATGTCGTCATGACCGGAGACGGCACTGCGGTCGCGAGCATGGATCCCGGCAGTTCGCTGGTTCTTGCGTCGCAGGCCGAGACGCTTCACCGGATGGCGATCACCTCCGGCCCGAGTGGCTTCGAGTACGAGTGGAGCATCGATGGCCGCTCCCGACCATTCGACGACGAAGCTCGCGACTGGCGCAGTCTGATGTTGACCGTGTTGGCGCGCTCCCAGGAGGCCTGGGAGGTCCGCGGCAAGGAAGCCGACATGCGCCGGGAGATAGGAGCCCACAAACGGCACGTGGCCGGTCTGCGTCGCGAGATTGCGTCTCACAAACGGCACGTCGCCGGCCAGCGTCGTGAGACAGCATCCCACGAACGGCACGTCGCCGGCCTGCGTCGCGAGATAGCATCCCACGAACGGCACGTCGCCGGCCTGCGTCGCGAGATCGCGTCTCACGAACGGCACGTCGCGAGTCTCCGACGGGGGATGGCTCGGATAACATCGCCTGAGATTCAGGAGGCGTTGCAAGTCGAGATAGTACGTGCCGAAGGCGAGCTACGATCCACGCGCCAAGCCATCGGCGAATACAATTTGGACCAACAAGTGCGCGAGATCAGACAGGAGATCGAGCGGTACGACCTGGACGGGAAGGTCCGAGACATCGAAGACCAGACCGAGCGATACGACCTCGCCGGTAAG
>JAPOOQ010000673.1 GCA_026713345.1 Gemmatimonadota bacterium
CGCCACCCGCAAGCGCGGGGGAGGTCGATCCGGTACCATGCGGACAGGCCGGTGAGGAAATGACCGCTGGGGTGGACCGTCCAGAGAAACGCGGGACTGAACGGCAGGTGTGGGGCGGTCGAACCACGGGTGGGTTGTCCGCTTGCCGTAACGCCCCTTCGCTCGGCAGTCAGCATCGGGGGCTCATACTCGCTCGACGGGTCGGGGAGCGTGTCGACCTGCGTTCCATCGGGGCCGAACACAATGAGGTGGGTGACCAGATCGTCCTCGGACAGGTCAGGGGCATCCACGAACGTGCGTCCGTTTGCGTCGGTATACAGTGGTGCCCCCGAGTGCAGGCCCCCCGCGGGGTATCCCCACTGCTCCGTCTGGCCGGGCTCTGGACCGAAGACCTCGATCCGCTGGTTGCCGGGATTGCGCACCACCAGCCGCCCGTCCGGCAGCAGCGCGATGGCCTCGGCGCGGTTGAACTCGCCCGGTCCTTCGCCCTGCCTGCCCAGCGTCCGGACGTGATCCCCCTCGGAGTCGAAGACACCGACATGCTGGGCCTGGTAGTCGAATACGTAGACGTTGTGGTCATCATCCACCGCGATCGAGAAGATCCAGCCGAAGAGATACTCCTCGGGACCGTCGAGTTCGCCGATCGAGACCTCGGGAACCAGCGTCGCTTCGCCGCCCCAGACGCTTCCCGACAGGGTGCGGACCACGGTCGTGTCGCCGATGGTTTCGGTGACCACGTCCGGTCCGTCCGAGGAAGGGTCCGCGTCGGATGCGCAAGCCGCGAGAATGAACGGCGTCGTCAATAGCAGGAAACGAGTTCTCATCGTCCGATCCTCACCCGCTGCTCCAGCGCCCGTTCGAAACTGACCAGTCGGCGGATGAGCGCATTGTAGCGGGAATGCGTCCCCGGGATGGTCGGCGCCGATGGCGAGGTAGAGCGATATCTCGGGTGGGTGCGGCAGCGTTGGCGCGGGAGGAATGTCCAGCCCCGCCGCCCGCAGCCGCGTCGCTCCCACGGAGACGAGGAGCGCCTCGACAGTCGTTTCTCCGCTGCGCAACGCCCGGATTCCCCTGACGACGAGGTCCGCGCCGGGTAGATCGCCGGGAACGGCGGCCAGACCCGTCGTCGCGCGGCCGGCCGCCGCTTCCCCGGTGGACGTCATGGCCGGATCTCCGCGATCGCGCGACTCACTTTCAGCCGAAAGCTGGGTGGATCAATGGCGGGGTAGCGTTCGAGACCCGGTTGGATGGCATCGAACAATTCCGCCAATCGCCCCGGCTGGATCAGGTTCCGGCGCGCCATCTCGCCGACATCGAAAAGGTCCAGTTCATGTCCGCGCTCAATCTTCGCGAGAGCCTGCGCATGGAAGTCATAGTGGTAGTAGTCGACACGGCCGTGCCTGGCGATGAACCGGCTCCGCTCGCGCCAGCCCGGAAGCGCGGGGATGAAGTCGTCGGGGGCGGCAAGCTCGATGTTGATGGCGAGCGCGTCCTTCGCCCGTGCGATCGCGGCGAACACGCCGGGCGGTTCGGGGTCGAGCTTGAGGTCGATGTCCACCGTGCTCTCCCTCCACCCCAGCAGAACGGCCGAGCTGCCCCCGACCAGGTATATCCTGCCCTCCCCGCGGGCGGCGTTCCCGAGGCGCCGCATGAGAGTGCGCACCTTCTCCGCGCCGGCAGGTGGGCGCATGGCTCGGTGTCTGCCCATTTGCGAATGCCCGGTGCTGGTTTGCTTGCCCGTCCCCTGGCAATCCGTGGATAAAGCCGCTCGAATGTGGGGGGGATTCTGTCCACGGGGTGCTGCCTATCAGTCTAGCAGGAACCGGGAGATGCTGCGCGGATGCCGTCGTACTCCCTCTAATGGGCCAGTGATTGTCCATCCCACGTCACCCCCCGCCCACCACAATCCGAAACCGCATTACCCGCTGCACCTCCCCACCAGCCGGCCGTCCGGCAGCATCGCGATGGACTCGGCGCGGTTGAACTCGCCCGGTCCTTCGCCCTGCCTGCCCAGCGTCCGCTGCCGCCGGACAACGCTCCCGATCCTTGACATGGTCAAATCTACGTGCAGGTATCAATCAAATCAGGCATCTCGTCACAGCCCTCGTGGAGGGAATGGCTATGATGCCACCGGACGATGACCGGAGAGACAACATGAACGCGCTCCACGGACCGCCTGGTCGCACGAGGACGTTTCGCCGTCCCATCCTGCCGCTTGCGATGGCGGCCCTTGCCGTCCTCCCCGCGCTCGCTTGCGAGGATGTCGATTCTGCCGATGGATCCGACGCCCGGGACGGATCCGACACCCGGATGCAGGACAGCGCCGATGTGCTGATCGTGGAGAATCCCCGTCCGCCGGACGGTTCGCGGCTCGGTTGGCGAATCGGCCCCGAGATGGCCGTCTCGATCGGGGAGCGGGAGGGTGATGAGGACCCCTACCTGCTCTACGGCGCGACCGATGCCACCAGATTGTCCGATGGGCGGATTGTCGTGGTTAATTCCAGCGCGTTCGAATTGAGGGTTTTCGATGACGCCGGGACCCATGTGGACACCTGGGGGGGACCGGGCGAGGGACCGAACGAGTTCGATGCCCCCATCAGGAACATCGCCCGTCTTCCCGGCGACTCGGTCATGGTGTGGGACTCGCGGCATTCGACCGTGAGCGTGGTCGATCCAACCGGGGAAATAGCGCGCAGATTCCTCGTGCAGGAGCCGGCTGAACGGCGGGGAGACGCAATGCGTCCGGTGGCCGTGCTGCGCGGCGGGTCGATTCTGACGAGCCCCACCCCGGGCTTCTTTGCCACCGATACCGATGTGCTGGTCGAACTCAGGGATGCGGAGGGGGAGCTAAAGAGTTCCCTGGGCACCCACGCCGGCATGGAACGGCATTTCGATGGAGAGAGCCTGACCGTCTACACCGTAATCTTCGGGCGGC